>JBOIEG010001301.1:0-6193 GCA_050740915.1 Gammaproteobacteria bacterium
GTCTATTGCCTTGATGACCACCCGAACCTCGATTTTGGCGCTCAACACGTACGTTATGGCTTTGGTGTTCAACCTAAGTCCGACAGGCTCCTAGAGGCGCGTCCTGGACGGCAGAGGGTTTGCGCTGTATTTCAGCCGCACGCCCATCCCTGCCGTGGAAGGAAAGCAACCCGCTTCCCCTGGGTGTCCCTTACTATCACCCTATCGGTCTTTACGCCTACTGTGCTGGGTTGTCGAAACCATTTGCTAAGCTCGGCCGGTGTCCCCTTGGAAGCTGTGGAGCGCCTGGAGCAGCTGCGTTTTCTGTACCACGGCACAAGCGGTCAGGTCCCCCGGCGTGGGCGTAGACACCCCCAAGACTTGGAGCGGGTCCGGGCCACTTGCCTCCCAGCCGGAAACCTGGGAGCCTGTCGGACTTGCTCGCTCCCACAGAGAGTTATCAGAAAACAGAGGAGGATAGAGTATGCGTTTGCTACACACGATGCTTCGCGTTGGTGACCTTGAACGCTCCATTCGCTTTTACACAGAGGCGATGGGCATGAAACTGCTCAGGCGTCACGATTATCCGGACGGCAAGTTCACACTCGCCTACTTTGGCTATGGCCCGGAGGCCGAAACGGCGGTGCTCGAGCTGACCTACAACTGGGGCGTGGAAAAATACGAGATGGGTGGCGCCTATGGCCACGTCGCCATCGGCGTGCCGGATGTCTATAAGGCCTGCGAGGACATCCAAGCGCGTGGCGGCACGATCGTCCGGCCGGCCGGCCCCATGAAGGGTAGTACGAGCGTGATCGCCTTCGTCGAAGACCCCGACGGCTACAAGATCGAACTCCTGAAAGACTCGGCCATTAAGCCCTGAAGGGCTTGAAGCGTTTTTTGGGTAATCGCTCGAAGCAATGGTCCGAGGTCGGAAGAGTCCACGGGGACCGCTCCGTTGCTGGCATGACCCCTAATAGACGTTCACCACCTGTGGCTTTTTCGGGGCACTAGACTTGGAACCCAAAAACGCGGAGCATAGAGTTCTCAACAAACCCAAAAAAGGAGGTCCTATGAGCACTACCAAACAAACGGGCGTCGCCCTAGCCCTTGCCGCGGCCGGTTTATTCGCCACGGCGCCTATCGCCAACGCGCAAGCCGAGGGCGGTGCCGCGACGGCGGAACCGGTGCACTGCTATGGTGTCAACGCCTGCAAAGGCAAAAACGACTGCAAGACCGCGAAAAATGCCTGCAAAGGCACCGTCGCTTGCAAAGGTCAGGGCTTCGTGGCTATCAGCAAGGAGGACTGTGACGCCAAGGGCGGCACGGTGGGCGAATAGTCCTCACCGAGAAGCGAGGGGTGGGGTAGTCCCACCCCTATTTTTTTGAGCCGAGGCCTCTATGAGCGCTTCCACTAAGCCCTTCTTGGGCTACGGGCTGGGACTGCGACCGGATTATTACGAAACCATCCTGTCCACTCGTCCTGCTGTGGATTGGTTCGAGATCGTCTCTGAGAATTACATGGTTGAGGGCGGTAAGCCCCTCTATTATCTCGATCGCATTCGCGCTGACTATCCCATGGTCATGCACGGGGTTTCGTTATCCATCGGCGGTACCGATCCCCTCGACTGGGCATACCTCAGTCGCCTCAAATCCTTGGCCGCGCGCATCGAGCCGGCGTGGATCTCGGACCACTTGTGCTGGACCGGGCACGGAGGACAAAATCTGCACGATCTCATGCCGCTTCCTTACACCGAGCAGGTGGTGCGCCACCTAGCGGATCGCATCAGCCAGGTACAGGACTTTTTGGGGCGGCAGCTGCTGTTGGAGAATGTGTCTAGTTATGTGACCTACCGTCATTCAGACATGACGGAGTGGGAATTTCTGTCCGCGGTGGCGGAGCGGGCCGACGGCTTTATTCTGCTCGATATCAATAACATCTATGTCAGCGCGGTGAATCATGACTTCCCCCCGCAAGCGTATCTCGATGGCGTTCCTGGCGAGCGCGTAAGGCAACACCATCTCGCGGGCCATTGCGACTATGGAGACTATATCATTGACACCCATGATCACCCCGTCATCGACCCGGTTTGGGAGCTTTATGCCGAGGCCGTGAAGCGCTTCGGGCTGGTTTCGACCATGATAGAGCGCGACGACTGCATGCCGCCGTTCTCTGAGCTGATGGACGAGTTAGAAAGAACGCGCGCCATAGCCGCAGAAGCCCTGCGGCCGGGGCGTTGCGCGGCGATCCGATGATCGGCTTGCAAGAGTTGCAAGCGTCTTTTCGGCGCAGCCTGCAAACAGGCGACAATGCGATTGCGAGCCATCTCGCGGGTAGTGGACAGTTGGCTGTGTCCGAACGGCTCGGCATCTACCAAAATGCCTATCGTTCCCGCTTAGTCGAGGCCCTCGGCAAAGACTACCCGGTGGTCCAAGCGCTATTCGGGGAGGATGCCTTCACCACCGTTTGTCACGCCTATATCGACGTTCATCCCTCCAGATCTTTCTCTTTGCGTTGGCTCGGGCAAAGCATGGCGAGTTTTTTATCGAATACCAACTACCCGCCGTACTTTCCCGAATTGGCGCGATTCGAATGGGCCCTGGTCGAGGCCTTTGATGCCGCCGATGTGGTCGTGGCGAAGGAACCGGACCTCACCCCTATTGCTCCCCAGGAATGGCCTGCGCTTAAGCTCCGTTTTCATCCTTCCATGCAACGGCTGTCCTGCCATTGGAACATCCTCGCCCTATGGCGCGCCGTGCGGGATAAGACGCCGCCGCCTGATCCGATCTCCTTACCCCAGCCACTCGCTCACCTCGTCTGGCGGGAGCACTTAACCACGCGCTACCGAACCCTGGAGGCCGACGAGACAGATGCGATGGAGGGGGCTGCCAGCGGCGATAGTTTCGCAGCTCTTTGCGAGCGATTGACTCGTTGGCATGCGGATGAGGCGGTGCCCCTGCGAGCCGTGAGCCTCTTGCAGCGCTGGTTGGGAGAGGGACTGATCAGCAAAATCCTGTGATCTTGTTGATTCGCCCCCAGCACCGAGCCCTAATTCGGTTTCAGTTCAAAAGTAGAACGCGAAGCCGACGAGGGAGTAAGACATACCGTCGGTGGTAGGCGAGCAGCGAGCGAGCACCCTCGGCGCCAACACCATCCCGCGCCTGCTCGCGGAGGCCGCATCCCAGGGGATCGAAATTCACGTCTGGTATGCCGGTCTTACCAGACCGAAGCTGCATCGTGCGTGTGCGTGCCCGCGTCCGCAAGGGCGGCCACGATATCCCCGAAGCGGACAACCGGCGCCGCTGCGAACACAGCCGCCTGAACCTCGTCCATCTGCTCTCAACGCTCACGGCGCTGCGGGTGTATGACAACAGCGCGGAGGCCGACCCCGATAGCGGCAACGCGCCCACGCCTTGGCTGGCGCTACACATGGCGCGCGGAACAATAGTCGGTCCAGCCGACTTGTCGCAG
Source organism: Gammaproteobacteria bacterium (assembly GCA_050740915.1). Classification (GTDB taxonomy): domain Bacteria; phylum Pseudomonadota; class Gammaproteobacteria; order JBOHHR01; family JBOHHR01; genus JBOHHR01. The sequence goes on from JBOIEG010001301.1 coordinate 3,449, forward strand.
ATACCGGCCTCGGCCAAACCGATCGTCGCGGCGGCGTCGAAAACGTCACTCGGGCTAGATCAAGCGGGAGGCGGGTTTGGCAACCTTCAGGCGCATGTTGAACAAGGAAACGCACTTGCTTATCCCGTTATCGCGCAGGCGTTGGTAGCTGGAGAGTTTGTGGACGAGGGTGGGGTCAGTTCTCCCCCCTTCTCGTGGCCGATCTCGAGATCTGATCCGGGTCATCGAAACCGAAATAGCTTCGGGACAGCTCTCGGATTTCCGGATCTTCAGCCACTCGCAAGAAGTGAGGGTTCTCGCGGAACTTCGACCAACGGTCGAGGACCTGCATGTGGCTACCCATGCCGTCGAAAGCGGTGCGATCGAAGCTGCTCCCGCCGCCGATGGGCGAGACTTCATCGAGGCCCCTCTCCGAGTAGGGTATCGCCAGACGGTGAGCGAGCTCAGCCCGAAAGGAGGCTTCTTGAGTCCAGCGGTTGAAATCAACGTCCACGAGCGGAAGCCCGAGAAGATTGGTTTCGCCCAGGCATTCTCGTACGTGCTGCTTCCACACACGGATCCTTTCGGGAAGGAGCTCGAGCGGATGTCCATTCTGGAGGAAGCTCGCCACCCAGTTGAATGGGTCCCGGACAATGACGACGGCCGTCAGTGTCCGATGCGGGGGAAGCCCTCTCGTGACGTCTTGGCTCAGGTCGGGTCCCTCGAACGAAAAGACGGCGTGCCTCGTCTTCCGGGCTGAAGCAAGCGCAAGACGGTACCGGAGACGGGGGATCCAGGAGCGCTTCAGGAGAACGCCAGAATCCTTCGGCTGATCACCACTGTACACGAAGAAGCGCCCGTACCTCGGCTCGGCGACGACATACTGCTGGCGCTTGACCAGTCCCGACCGTCGCTGAAACAGCCCACAGTGGTTGAAATGGATAACGCTCTCGGCTTGAAGCTGCCGGCAGATCCAATTCAAAACGGCGTGCTGGCCGCTTCTCTGCAGGGAGAAGGTGACGAACAAGCGTTCGTAGCTCATTGCCTTGAATCAGTATGGAACCGTGTTCCCTTGAGACCTGTTGCTACTCATTGAGGCTCCTCCCGCGACTTTCGGGCTGGTTTGGATGTACCGACCATCCCCGATAATCGCGCCCATAACCCGCTCTACCTATCGTTTATAAGCTACACCATCGCCGCGCTAATCACCACTTGCCCGTCTCCTATCGGACACTGCTGCCGCACTCGTCGGGTTCAAAGTGGCTAAATCCAACCCGGAGAGGGATCGCTCGCCTGCCGTCTGCTCAGGCTTTTCATCCTGCCGTACAGGCGTTTGTTTTGTGGGGCGAGCGACTCATAGGCGGTAAGCAGCTGCTCGACGCGCTGGCAGCGCAGCGCCGCAGATTCCAAGGCGGAGAGGTATTTGTAATCGTGAGCGCGTTCCGGAAGCGCGGCAATAAACAACTGCAGGGCCATGTCATAGGCCTGCAATCGGTGGCAAATCCAAGCGATGGACGCTTGAGTAGGCGCATCCCATTGGGCATGGCGCCCTTAGATGAAGCCTCGCGCCAAAGCGCCCTGACCCGTTTCGAACAGCCGTTGTACATAGGCCGCTAGCATCTCGATCGGCACCGTCTCCCCAAGCTCCATCAACAGGTTGACTTCGGCTACCAACTCATCGGGTGCCAAGCTTTGGGACTTGAGCCGCAACTGTTGGCGCAGCGCCTGCGCGTCTCTGGGGTGCTCGGCTAGGAAGCGTTCAAGCACCGTAAGCGCGCGCTCGCGTGCTCCGAGGCGCTCGAGCAACCAGGCGAGATCGAGCGCCACTCGGGGATGGCCCGGCAGGAGATCGTTAAGCAGCGCCTCGGCCTGGGTGTAATTTCCTAACTGGGTATGGGTCCTTCCCAACCAATGGCGGGTGCGCCTATGCGGGTACAGGCGCTGCGACTGCTCGAAATGGGATTTTGCCCGCTGGTATTTCTTTTCGTGGTAACACACGCGGCCCCGCAGATAGTGAATGCGCGCCGAGGCGGGAAAGAGTTGCAGCAATTGCTCCGCCAGGCTGGCAGCGTCTGCCCAAGCACCGGCCGCGATCAGGTACTCTAGCTCCAGGCCTCGTGTCTCTAAGGCCAGCGCATCTTCCTCGCGCAGCCGCTCGAGAAGAGCCTTCGCTTCTTCTAAGGCGGCGCTGCGTAGCGCGCGCCTTAGGTTGTTTTGCAATACCTTAACCAGGGCCCTACGGCTCATAGCGCAAATCTAACAACGGGGCCATCGATGATACAGTTTCCCTTATGTCTCAAACCGATGCCAGGATCCGCGATTTCGTTGACCCGACTTTGACAGTTCCGCGTACATTTTCGAGTCGCTGCGGTGGTGGGGTGACTTATCGATCAAGGGGTTAAGTGTCGGAGGGCGGTGGACATGACGAAAAAGACTACGTACATGGACTAGTGTTGTGACGTTGCTTATGGTGTAGCGGGGTGTTCTTGTTAGGACAGTACGGGGCGGGCACGTCGCACCTGCTCGCCTACCTCGCGCAGTCCCTCGGTCGACTGCTGCCCGATCCTCCGGACCTTACGCCGATCTCGCTCATCAACTTCAGCGCCAGGCAACCGCCTGGAGGACATCGTTTGCGCGGCACTAGTGTAGTGTCCCTTAAATAACTTTACAGTTAAGCCGCCTTCTTTTTCCCTCGGGGCAGGGTGGATCTGGGCTTGATCTGCTCCATCTTGACCCGCGCCCGCTCGATCTTCTTGATGATGTCCT
>JBOIEG010001302.1:0-1321 GCA_050740915.1 Gammaproteobacteria bacterium
GCAGGTAGGGTGTGTCACGATCGCATTGACGGAAGTGGCTCATGCACGTTCGCTCATTGAATCCATTGCCGATCCGATCGGTTTGCACATCAAAAGTTCCGCCTTAAGTCCGACAGGCTCCTAGGGAATCAAACGCCTTCACACCGGGCATTTTGCCCCCTGCACGCCAGGCAGATCTCCTGCCCCATTAAAACCATGCTCTGCTAGGATTCACGGCGCTATTCGAATACAAGCAAATCCGTTCAGCGTCGAGGGATAACCTGCATGACCGCGATTAACGTCTATCACCAAAAGACCAAGTTGACTAGCGCCGCGCTTCTGCTTGGCTGGTCATTGTGCACATTTGGCGCGACAAGGGTCGCCGTGCTTGAGTTTGAGCTCAATGACCTGTCCCTATTGCCAGGCTCGTCCAACGAGCAGCAACGGACAGGATCCCTGGGCCCCATGCTTCGGGAAACATTATCAAAGATGGGCGGCTACATGATGATCTCTGTTGCACCAGACAGTCAGCAGCGTGCGAATGCTGGCGCCGGCTATTTGTCCTCTCACCACGATACCGCGGCGAATTTAGGGCGGCAATTCGGCGCTGACTGGGTGGTGGTGGGTCGCTTACAGAAATCCAATGATCTATTTGCCTACTTAACTGTGCAATTAATTGATGTGCATGCACAACAGCGAGTGGGTGAATTCTATACGGAGATCAAGGGTCCGATCCGCAACGCCACACTGACCCAGCGAGGTGTACACCGTATTGTCGGTCAAATTGATACGGCCATTAAGAGACGAGTCGCCACCCGCCCTGAATGAGGTGATTTGTTGGCATTGCGAAACCCGCAATAGTCTAATTCTTGTGTCCAAAATCAAGCGTTGCAATCGAATGTAAATAGGGGCACTGGGAGGCACTGAAGCTGACAGTCCACTCTCAACCAGGAGATCAAAAGCATGACTTCACACGTATTCGATGATCGCCATATTCAATGGCATAAACTTGGAGAGTTCGAGCATTTGCTTTACTCGATACTCGGCATCAACCAGGAAAATAGGATCGTCGATGTGCTTTTTAAATTCGCTGCCAATCAACAGATCGTTCTGCACAGACACATGGCACACAATAACACGCTAGTCATCCAAGGCGAGCATCGCCTCTACGAAGCGAATGGGGCCATAAAGGAGATCCGTCCCGTCGGCCGTTACACTTCTAGTGTAGTGTCCCTTAAATAACTTTACAGACTTTCCAGTGATTGCTATGGTCTCGCTCATGCCGAACACCCGCGTGGCGATCAAGTTGCAGCCGGCTGAACGCACGCCGCTGGAGACATGG
>JBOIEG010001303.1:0-8438 GCA_050740915.1 Gammaproteobacteria bacterium
GGGAAATCGAGGACAGATTTTCGATCATTTGAGGCGAATAGTGGTAACTATTTAACGAAAATGATCGGAAAGATGGACCGATTTCCCACCGCCGCAGTAGGTTCTTCCTAAGTCCGACAGGCTCCTAGGCATCGGCCTTAAGATAAATGTGAGCTCAAATAGTGCACAGCCACCTTAAGGGCTAATGCGTATCCCTGCGGCCCAACACCCGTGATAACCCCCTGCGCGACATCGGAGAAGTAGGAGTGGCACCTAAAGTGCTCCCGTGCGTATATATTGGATAGGTGCACTTCGATGAACGGGATCTGCACGGCGAGCAAAGCATCTCTCAAAGCAACGCTGGTGTGGGTGAAACCCGCTGGGTTAATGATGATGAAAGTCACCTCTTGCTCACGTGCCAGGTGAACGCGGTCGATCAATTCATGTTCCGCATTGCTTTGAAAACACTCGAGCGAATGTCCCGCCGCTTGCGCTCGAGCCACCAAGGCTTGGTCTATTTCTGCGAGCGTCGTCTCGCCATAGAGGTGAGTCTCCCGTGTGCCAAGCAAATTGAGATTTGGGCCGTGCAAAACCAGGATTCGGGCCATTCAAGGCGTTCTGAGCTTTTTTATAATAAAATAAGGGAGATAGGCACAAGATCGTACATTTTAGGCGCCGTTGAAGGCACTAGCAATATTTTTCTGCTTTGCCCGGTTAAAAGCAGCAGATTTATCGGCACTGGCGGGCAACTCCGCATTCATCGAAGTGCCCTTAAATCAAACGCAGGATAACTTGCTCCAATTGGTGGCCGGAAAGCTCGCCCTGGTGAGTAAGCACGATCGTTCCTTTGCGGTCTACGACCACTGTGTACGGCAGAGCGCCGATCAGGTTGCCATAAGTCTTAGCGACATCAATCGCATCCTGCTCCCCAACCAGGATCGGGTAGTTGAGCTGCAACGATTGCACGAACTCGCCCACCGCCTGGGGATCGTCGATCGCGATGCCAAGAAACTGTAAGCCCCTTGTCCCGAATTCTTGTTGTAACGCGATAAATTGGGGGATCTCCTTACGGCAGGGCGGGCACCAGGTCGCCCAAAAATTGACCACCAACACCTTGCCGTCCCATTCCCCGATCTGGTGTGGTGCGTTCTTCAGATCGTTCAGCGTGAAGTCCGGGCGCCGCGCACTTTGGTTGGCCGCTGCCCCCGACGCTTGCCCCTTGAGGTAAGAAGACAAAAGAAACCCGCTCGCAACCACGCTTACGAGCAAGACCGCGAAGCACGCCTGCATCCAGGCTTTCACAGCGTGAATGCCTGATGAAGATGAGAGTAGAAATCGGCGGGTCCGAGGTAGCCGGCGAGGCGGTATTCGCGACGCTCCACTCCATTGGGACCGAAGAATAACACGGTCGGGGGGCCGTACACGCCCAGCGTTCTTAGCAAGTCTTTATCCTGTCCATCGTTGGCGGTCACATCCGCCTTGAGCAACACGGTTCCGAGCAAGGCTTGTTGCACATTTTGATCAGAGAAGGTATTGCGGTCCAAACGCTTGCACTCGATGCACCAATCCGCATAAAGGTCCAGCATCACCGGTTTCTGCTGGGTCTTGGCGATTTCGATCTCCTCCAGCAACGTGGATGCGCCTTTTACTGGCTTGAATACGAGCTTGTACGGTGTTTGGGTACCGGACAGGGCGAAATCCATGGTTTGTAAAGGACGAAATATCTCCTTTCCGCCGCCGGCGGCCGCAACGATCAGCACAGAGCCATAGATCAAGGCGGCAATGCCGGTCCCCTTCGCGAGTCGCCGCCAACCCGATGCCCCCGCGTCGAGCTGATCGGCGGCGCCCAGAAACACCGCGACACCGATCAACAACAAACCCGCCAGGAATAAGGTTAACCCAGGCGGCAATATCCGCTCCAGCAACCACAAGCTGAGTCCCAGAAACGCCACGCCGAATGCTTTTTTCACCGTTTCCATCCATCGGCCAGCCCGCGGCAAGAGTTTGCCAGCGGAAGTCCCAATAGCGAGTAACGGAGCTCCCATGCCGAGGGCCATTGAAAACAGGGCAGCGCCCCCAACCGTCGCGTTGCCCGATTGTCCGATATAGATCAGGGCACCGGCGAGCGGCGGCGCCACACAGGGTCCAACGATGATGGCGGAAAAGAATCCCATCGCCGCTGCCCCGGATAGCGTACCCCGGCGCTGCCGCTGGGCTTGCTCATGGAGAGCCGTTTGCCATTGACCGGGAAGCTGAATCTCAAAAAGGCCAAACATAGATAAGGCCAGCACCACAAACACCAAGCTAAAGAGGCTTAACACCCACGGAGACTGAAACATGGCTTGCAAGTTGTATCCGAACAGGCCAGCGATGATCCCTGCAAGAGCATAAGTCAGCGCCATCGCGAGCACATATAGGGAGGAAAGGATAAACGCCCTGCCCGTCGTTATTCGCTGCCCATCTCCCACGATGAGGCTGGAAAGGATGGGGATCATCGGGAACACGCATGGAGTAAGGGAAAGCAACAGCCCAAAGCCGAAGAAGCTCAGTAGGGTTGTCGCTAGAGCCCCCCCCGCCAAGGCGCGAGCAATATCTTCTTGCCGGGACAGCTTTTTCTTATCAAGGGCTTTTTGGGGGAGATCGGATAAGGTCGCCACCGCAGCGAGCTTAATAGGGATGATTTTTTTTATCGGCGGATAACAGATCCCGTCCTCAGCGCATCCTTGATAGCCAAGCGCCAGTGTGAACGAATTCTGCTCCTCGCTGGAAAGGGGTATGTTGACGTCGAATGTCCCGCGGTATATCTCTACTTGTCCAAAGCTCGCGTCCTCCTTTGTCTCCCCAGGGGGAAGTTCGAACTTGCCCAAACGCACGTTACTACCTGCGTGAAAGCGAAATTTGTCCCGATACAAGTAGTAACCATCGGCGATCTCCCAGCGTGCGGTCAGGCTTTTCGGTGTGTCGACTTCGACCGTGAGGCGGAAAGCTTGATCCGGCTCTAGGAATTCCTGTTGGTGGGTACCCAATCCAAGCGCTTGCTTAAGGTCGCTGAGGTCTCCAGCGGGTGCCCCAATGCCTTCCCCCTTGGCCGCCAAGCTCAAGGCTACGAAGCAGAATATTAAATGGCGAAACACTAAAGACTTACTCATGCGGAATGCTGAAGCTCGCTGTCTATCCAATGGAGGTACTTGTCGAACCCATCAACGAGAGGGACCGCGATCACCTCTGGGAGTTCATAAGGATGTTCCCCCAGGATCTTATCTCTGACTGCTGGGAAACACTCAACTCGGGTCTTAATGATCAACAGATATTCCTCCTCGCATTCAATTACGCCTTTCCAACGATATACGGATGCGATTTTGGGAACGATGGTTACACAAGCCGACACCCGAGACTCCACCAAGGAGCTCGCGATTCGCTTTGCCCCAGAGAGGTCCGGGCAGGTATTCAATATTAGAATATAATCATGCTTCACGAAGACACCCTCGCGGCTTACCGGCAATTTCGAAAATCATCGCTAATTAGACGCCAAAGGGCAATGTCCCTGAGCGCGCTGTCCCAGACGAGAACACAAAACATCGTGTAGCGCGAGTCTCGGGCCCCATCTTTTGGGTTACATCGCGAAGGGCGAATAAAGAAACACGTTGATTTATAAACTTATTAAGAGCCGAGACCGGCTTTTCAAACTTGACAGCCTTGGCGGCTACCCTATAATCAGCACTCATTTTAATAGAGTGCTAAAAAACCGCTGAGAAGTATATATATAGAAGCTCCGTTCCGCTGCACGATCGCTTGCCTTCGCCGCTTGGAAGAAGGACCGAGCTTAAAGGCTCAAGGGGCACTTGCTCGTGATACGGGAACAGGAGGGTGTTCCAGGATTAAGCTGTCTTATCGTCTCCAAAATTAACCCAGAGGAAGATTGCATGAGTGCTAAAGAATTGCGATTCAGTGAACAAGCGCGACAGAAGATGCTGCGGGGTGTGAACATCTTAGCGGACGCGGTCAAGGTCACGCTCGGCCCCAAAGGGCGCAACGTGATTCTCGAAAAGAGCTTCGGCTCGCCCACCGTGACCAAAGATGGCGTTTCAGTAGCCAAGGAGATCGAGCTTAAAGACAGGTTTGAAAATATGGGCGCCCAGATGGTGAAGGAGGTCGCGTCTAAGACCTCTGACGAGGCCGGTGATGGCACCACCACGGCGACCGTCTTGGCTCAGTCCATATTAACTGAGGGCATCAAGGCGGTAGCCGCCGGCTTAAACCCCATGGACCTTAAGCGCGGTTTAGACAAAGCGGTCACAGAGGTAGTGGCGAAGCTAAAGGAGATGTCGGTTCCGTGCAAAGACAACAAAGCGATCGCGCAAGTTGGAACCGTCGCGGCAAATGCAGACAGCGCTCTCGGTGACATCATCGCGGATGCAATGATAAAGGTGGGCAAGGAAGGAGTCATCACCGTGGAGGAGGGCTCGGGTCTGGAGAATGAGCTTGAAGTAGTCGAAGGCATGCAGTTCGATCGAGGGTATTTATCGCCCTACTTCGTAACCAATCAGCAAAACATGAGCGTGGAGCTCGAGCAACCGCTGATCCTGCTGCACGATAAGAAGATCTCTGCTATTCGCGATCTTTTGCCGATCCTTGAGAGTGTCGCTAGGTCTGGAAAGCCGTTGTTGGTGATCGCCGAGGAGGTGGAAGGCGAGGCCTTGGCGACTCTAGTAGTCAACACCATTCGCGGCATCGTGAAGGTGGCCGCGGTGAAGGCACCGGGATTTGGTGATCGGCGCAAGGCGATGTTAGAAGACATCGCCCTTCTCAGCGCAGGTACCGTTATTTCTGAAGAGGTGGGCTTGAGCCTGGAAAAAACTGCGCTCGATGACCTCGGCCGAGCGAAAAAGGTAATCGTTAGCAAGGAAGAAACCACGCTCATCGGAGGCGCAGGGGCGGCCAAGGATATCGAAGGACGGATCAAACAAATCCGGGCCGAGATCGAAGAGGCAAGCTCTGACTACGACAAGGAGAAGCTGCAAGAGCGCGTTGCCAAGCTCGCGGGAGGGGTAGCGGTCATCAAGGTCGGGGCAGCCACAGAAATCGAAATGAAAGAGAAAAAAGCCAGAGTCGAGGATGCCCTGCATGCGACTCGCGCCGCGGTGGAGGAAGGTGTAGTTCCCGGAGGGGGCGTCGCTCTGGTGCGCGCAAAAGCGGCCTTAGAGAAGCTAAAGGGCGCAAACCATGACCAGGATGTCGGGATAAGGATCTGCAGACGGGCCCTCGAAGAGCCGCTGCGTCAGATCATCGCCAACTCCGGCGAGGAACCCTCCGTGGTACTAAAAAAGGTTTGTGACAACAGCGGCAATTACGGGTTTAACGCCGTCACTGGGAAATATGGCGATATGATCGAGATGGGGATTTTGGACCCGACGAAAGTAACGCGCATGGCGCTGCAAAACGCCGCTTCCGTCGCGGGCTTGCAAATAACCACCGAAGCAATGGTGGCAGAATTACCCAAAGAGGAAAGGCCGGCCCCGGTTGGTGCCCCTGACATGGGCGGCATGGGCGGCATGGGAGGGATGGGAGGGATGATGTAGTTTTTTCCTCCACGTCTTGCCCTAAGGCCCTGTTTTAACAGGGCCTTTGTTTATGGGATCTGCCTGGGAGATCAATCTAGAGAGCTTGGAGCAAGAGTGCCGCCGTATTTTTTCTTGTCTCCGTTTTCCCGATTAGAAAATGGGGGATTTCGGGGCCCTGTTGTTGCGAACCAGTTCCTACCAAACCGGTTAAACAAACGCTCATAATCCTAAGCACATATAGTCCTTTATTTTGCGCGGAGATAGGCAATGCAAGGTTCAATCGCGACCCGTTTCGTCTTGCTGCTAGCTTTTTTATTAGCGGTTAATCCCCATTCCGCGTTTGGCCAACAGGCAAGCGCTGTTACCCAAGACATCGTGCTATTGCTGGATAACTCGGGCAGCATGAAAAAGAACGATCCCCGGTTTGTGACCAAAGACGCCGTTCGGCGATTCGTGTCCAGGACACCTCATTCCGGGCGGTTAGCGTTGCTATTGTTCGATCAGAAAGCGAGGCTCATTGTACCGCTCACCGCGATGTCTGATGTCCAGCGGGCGAAGGTCCTCAGCAGTCTGGACCACATTGATTACCGAGGGCTATTTACCAACATACCGGCGGCGTTCGAACAAGCCCTCTACGAGCTGAAAACAAAAGGGCGTGAAAACGCACTGAAATCAATCATCCTGTTAACTGATGGCATCGTCGATACCGGAGATAAGAGGCGTGATTTAGATAGGACTCGTTGGCTTCGTGAAGAATTGGCCGCTGATGCAGCAATGCAAGGCATAACGGTCTTCGGGGTAGGGCTGGGAGCAAAATCGGATATTCAATTGCTTCAGTCCTTAGCGCAGCGCACCCAAGGAGATTACTTTCGTGCGTCCAAAGCGGACGATTTGTCAGCGATCCTGGTTCGCATCGAGCAGGCTATGGCGCAAAACCTGCCGCCGCCAAAAGAGCTAAAAGAAGCTAAGACCGAGAAATACACGGTTGCAGCAGATAAGGTCACGGAGCCTTCTCAAACGGAGCAGATCCCCGACGCTAAACCGATCGACCTCAGCCCAAAGAGCGCACCAACAACCCCTTTACCGCCACAGGTCCCCACACCTCAGCGATCCGAAAAGCCGCAAGCTGATGGTAAAGCCTGGCCACCCGATTTTGATCTCCGGGTCCTTGCCTTAGGAGCCGCTGCCTTTTTGCTGGTGGGGTTGATATTTTCGCTGTTAGCTCGCGGCCGCAGGTATGCACGCTCCGAAACAAGCACCACCATAGGCCCCCTGTCTGTGGAGCGGATCCCGACCTCTTATCTCTACGACATCAATGGGATAACGGATTATGAACGCTTTAAACTGAGCGGGCGGGTGACCCAGGTGGGGCGGATCCCTCCTGAGCAGCGGGAGACCGTTGAGCATATCGTGATCCCCTTGCCAACTGTAGGGCGCCGGCACGCCGTGCTGGAGTACAAGCACCACACTTTTTGGTTGGTCGATCAAAAAAGTGTCAACGGCACTTTTGTCAACGGCCAGCGTGTTTTCGATGAAGTATGTTTGAAACACGGCGATCGCATCCGCTTTCACGAGGCCGAGTTTGAGTTCGTGCAGGAGGGTATGGACCGAGCCGACCAGACGCTTCTGGTTACCCGGGTAAAAGGGGCATTGGTCGGTCCCGATACTAAGTTTGACCATCAGCCGGTGGTGTCAAGATGGGTCAGGGATTTGGTGCCGTACACGGAAAACAACCAGCCAGTCGATCACGCGCGAATAAACGAAGAGAGTCCTGCAGAGCAGGTCCCTGAGCAAGAGGTCCAGCACAAATTCGCTGAGGATCTCGCGTCCAAAGTGCGATTGGCCACAGGGGAATCAGTCACTGAGGTCTCCCTTAAAAAGGAAACGGTGGCTGACAAAATGGACCCTTCTGATACTACAGAACACATGCACGCGGACAAAATAAGAACGGCGATGGCAAGTATGGGTGACGGTCGGAAAGCCTATTCCGAAGCCTTCGAGATCACGAAAGACGCCTCGCCTTCAGGAGTGCCGGATGAAGAGGCTACGACACGCAAGATCAAGCGAAAGGTAACCGACGAAGAGGATTTTGCGGAGACCCTGCCATCCAAGCGTACGGCTAAGAACTCCTGGAAAGACTTCTTTGGCGACTAACTAAGAAGCTCTGAAAAACTGGGATTTTTCAAAGTCGAAAAGCAAAACGGGATTGCTTTTTTCTATATTTCAAGCACCTACGTGTTTTAACCGGTGCGGTATTTCTCTATGCCGCGGGATCTCTGAATTAATCGCCGGTTCCCTAGATATACAAAGTGTGGACTTGACAGCAAGAACGAATCCGCTATAGTTAGCACTCTCTTGATAGAGTGCTAACAAGATCTTAATTCTATCAATATTTCAAGTGATTATAAGTCTGATATAGCGAGGTAACGAGGATGAAAATACGGCCATTACATGACCGCGTGGTGGTCACGAGGTACGAAGAGGAGCGGACTTCTCCCGGAGGGATCGTGATCCCGGATACGGCCGCCGAGAAGCCCATCCAGGGCAAGGTTATCGCCGTCGGGAACGGCAAGCTATTGGATAGCGGGGAAGTGCGCGCCTTAGGGGTCAAAGAGGGCGATCGTGTGCTCTTTGGAAAATATTCCGGGACCGAGGTAAAAATCGACGGCACGGATTATCTCGTTCTGCGCGAAGACGACATCATGGGCGTTATCGAGTAAGAGCGTCTTTTACTGACTAGCGTAATTCAAGCAACGTAGAAGGAGGCAGTGATGGCTGCAAAAGAGATCAGGTTCTCAGAAGATGCGCGGCATCGGATGCTCGCCGGCGTCAATATACTCGCCGAGGCGGTTCGCCAGACCTTGGGGCCGAAAGGTCGCAATGTGGTGCTGGAGAAGA
>JBOIEG010001304.1:0-4579 GCA_050740915.1 Gammaproteobacteria bacterium
GCAAGACCACGTCCTCTGCTCCGCTAAAGGATATGGCGACGCCATCAAAAGCGCTTAGCGCCAGCGCAAGGATTTCTTGAGGCGATTTAGTCTCGTATTCTCTGGCCAGTCGGCTTATATCAAATGCTGTCACACTCATTTGCGCTCCTCAAAGGACTCTAGTTATTGCTATAAGGACGGACACACGATAACTTGTTTTCTTGCAACTTATCGAATCGCAAGGTCTTTTAGCGTGTTCAGGCGGTTTTCGGCTAAAAAATGGGAGTCTAGCACGCCCCCATTATTCCTAAAAATGATAACTTTTTATATGCTTATACAAAAAGCAACTGGATCCTGGACTTCGCGATCGAGAAACCCTGCAAACCCGCGGCAGTCGGGTAACTTGCTGGTTCAGGTCTGCTCCCAGGGTAATCCCCGAAACCGCCAGCCGCCCACGGTGTTTCGATGTCCTTCAGCGTCACGCTCACCCTCGAAGCCTTCGGTAATGTTATACACCTTGGTAAACCCCGCCGCAGAGAGCGCTTGAGCGGCCGCCAAGGAGCGTTTGCCACTTCGGCACAGGGTGAGCACGGGGGTCGTCTCAGGGCTGCGTGTTGCGCTGTGCGCTAGGGCGTTGCGTGCCTCGGTTACGAATTGGGGATTTGTGCGCCACCTCGGCCATTCCTGCCAAGGGATATGCAGGGCGCCCTTCGGGTGACCGACATAGTCGTACTCCATCCTGGTGCGCACATCGACCAGGACTGCGCCACGCTGCAAGATCGCCCACGCTTCAAGAGCAGTAACGTCCTTTACTTCTGCCATCGCAAGAACCCTCGACGAATCTATTGCTGGGCTCAGTGCCCCGGTGTATTGAGCGCCCGGTTGGGGGCGATCGTCCAACACATGCCTCTGGTCATTGCCGCAACGGGTAATGATACCCGCTTCGGGGCAGGAATTAGATCTTTTGGGACGTTCCTCGCCCGCTACTAACCCAACCGCCTGCGCTCGCGCTGTTCCCCGGAGGACAGCGGCGCCACGTCCGGCAGCGCCCGACCTTCGTGCTTCGGCGTGCGCGGGTAGAGGCTGAACTGCATCAGGCGCAGGCGCACCGTAGCGTTCTGCACGAAGAACGGCACGTCGTGATGCAAATGCGGCAACTCGACGGTGAGCGGCACGTCGCCAACGACAGTCGTGACTGCAGCGCGTACGATGAGCCCGGTGCGCTGCATCGAATGGACGCGCACATCGATGATGCCCGCGGCGGCGGTCTCGGCGAGACGCAGATCGCCAGGCCGGACATAGAGATCCACCGGACCGCTCGGGTGGATGCTGTCGGTTACGATTGGCAGCTCACCACCGGGAAGAAAAACCTGGCGGCCGCGCACCTCTGCCTCGAGCACGTTGACGCTGCCGAGGAAGTCGAACACGAAGGGCGAGGCAGGCTGTTCATAGACTTCGTCAGTCGTTCCCACCTGCTCGATGCGGCCGCGGTTCATTACCACCACGCGGTCGGCCAGCTCCAGCGCCTCTTCCTGGTCGTGGGTGACGAAGATGGTCGTGTAGCCGGTCTTGTCATGCAGCTCTCGCAGCCAGCGCCGCAGATCCTTGCGGACGCGAGCGTCCAGCGCACCGAACGGCTCATCCAGCAGCAGCACACGCGGTTCGATGGCCAGCGCGCGCGCCAGCGCCACGCGCTGCCGCTGCCCGCCGGAGAGCTGGCTGGAATAGCGCTGGTCGAGACCGGACAGTTGCACCAGATCGAGCAGTTCCAGCACACGCCGGCGGATCTCTTCCTTCGGCGGCCGCTTCGGCGGCCGCGCTTCGCCTTTCCTCATGTTGAGCCCAAAGGCGATGTTGTCAAACACCGTCATGTGCTTGAACAGCGCGTAGTGCTGGAAGACGAAGCCCACGCGCCTTTCGCGCACCGGCAGGAACGCCGTGTCCTCTTCGCCGAACAGGATGCGTCCGTAGTCCGGAAATTCGAGCCCCGCGATCACGCGCAGCAGCGTGGTCTTGCCGGAGCCGGAAGGCCCTAGCAGCGCGATCAGCTCGCCCGAGGTGATGTTGAGGTCGACCCCAACCAGCGCGGGAAAGCCGTCGAACGATTTGTGAATGCCACGGATCGTGATGTCCATCGGAGTGCCCTCGGTCGTATGCCTTAGTGCCGGTGTGTCGCCGCGAGATCTGCGCCGTGACGCCACTCGAGGAAGGTCTTGAGCGCAAGCGTCACCAGCGCCAGCCCCGCCAGCAGTGAGGCGACGGCGAATGCGGCGGCGAAGTTGTACTCGTTATACAGGATCTCCACGTGCAGCGGTAGGGTGTTGGTCTGGCCGCGGATATGGCCGCTGACCACCGAGACCGCGCCGAATTCGCCCATGGCGCGGGCGTTACACAGCAGCACGCCGTACAGCAAGCCCCAGCGGATGTTCGGCATCGTCACGCGCCAGAAGGTCTGCCAACCGGTGGCGCCCAGGCTCAGTGCCGCCTGCTCCTCTTCCGTGCCCTGCTCCTGCATGAGCGGTATGATCTCCCGCGCGATGAACGGGAAGGTGATGAACACCGTTGCCAGCACGATGCCGGGCACCGCGAAGATCACCTTGATACCGTGCTCGCTAAGCCACGGCCCCGCCCAGCCCTGCGCGCCGAAGATCAGCACATAGATCAGGCCGGCGACCACCGGGGAAACCGAGAACGGCAGATCGATCAGCGTAAGCAGCAATTGTTTGCCACGGAATTCGAATTTGGCGATCGCCCAGGCCGCCGCGAGCCCAAATACCAGGTTTAATGTTACAGCGAACAGGGCAGCCAGCAGCGTGAGCTTGATCGCCGCCAGCGCATCGGGAGTTACCAGTGCCTCAAGGTAAACACCGAGACCCTGGCGCAGTGCCTCCACGAACACCGAGACCAGCGGCAGCAACAGGAAAAACACCAGGAACAGCAACGCGGTACCGGTCAGCAGCCAGCGGACCCACGGCTGCTCCGTGATGACCACATTGCGCTGCATCAGCGGCTCGAACGGCAGCTTCGGCAGGTCTTGCAGGCTGTGGTCGACGATGTTGGTCATTTGTGTCTCACTAGGTGGTTCCGTGCTTGCCATCCATGGACGGAGCGCTCGGCGGGAGCGAAATGCGCCGCCGACTCTGAGAGCTTGTGAAAAAATCGTCGTGAGCGAAGGGAGGTCGCGTTCCGCCGGAGCACAGGACCGTTTCGCCGGGAGCGAAACGGCGCGCAAGCCCCGCAGGAGCGAGTCTCAAGGATGAGACGAGCAACCGGAGCGTATAGTGAAATACCTGAGGATCCCGAGCAATCGCCGGAACGTGAGATCCCGAGCGCAACAGATGTTTTCACAAGCCCTGAGCACGCGTGCGCACGGTGGAGCGGAAGGCGGCGCCCGAGGGCGCTCCCGCACCCATGCTCGCTGCGCTCACGGCACCGTGTCGTGCCCTCACTGAACATTCGCCTTTCTCCGCCTCGCCCAGGCCTGCAAGCCGTTGATGAACAGTAGCAGGACGAAGGAAATCACCAGCATCGTCGCGGCGATTGTTGTGGCTCCCGCATAGTCAAATTCCTCGAGCTTGATGATGATCAGCAGCGGTGCGATCTCGGACACCATCGGCAGGTTGCCGGCGATGAAAATCACCGAACCGTACTCGCCCACACCGCGCGCGAAGGCCAGCGCGAAGCCGGTGAGCAACGCGGGCAGCACGGTTGGGAAAATGATGCGCGTCACGGTCTGCCAGCGGTTGGCGCCCAGCGAAGCAGCCGCCTCCTCAAGCTCGCGCTCGGCCTCTTGCAACACCGGCTCCACCGTGCGTACCACGAACGGAAGACCGATGAAGGTGAGCGCCACCACGATGCCGAGCGGTGCGAAGGCCACCTTGATGCCGTGCGGCTCTAGGAGCTGGCCGATCCATCCGTTGCGGGAATACAGTGCCGTCAGCGCGATGCCCGCCACCGCGGTCGGGAGCGCGAACGGCAGGTCAATCATCGCGTCGAACAGCCGCTTGCCCGGGAATTCGTAGCGCACGAACACCCAGGCCACCAGCAACCCGAACACGGCATTGATCAGCGCGGCGATGAACGCCGTGCCGAAACTCAGTTTGAGCGCTGCCAGCACGCGAGGACTGGTGAGCGTATGTTCGATGCCTTCCCAGCCCAGCCCCACGGGCTTGAAGAATACACCGGCCAGCGGAATAAGCACGACCAGGCTGAGATAGGCCAGCGTGAAGCCCATGGTCAGCCCGAAGCCGGGTAACGCGAAGCGCCTAGGCGCGGCGCGGGTTCCAAGTACAGAGATGGCCGCTGTCATTCGGTTGTCCGTTGCGCTGATATGTACCGTCTGCGGTCGCCGTGACACCGTTTTTCTTCCGGGAAGGCACTATGCCCACGTGTAAATAATATCAGGCGCATTAATAACTAGAAATAATATTTGTTTATTTATTTATGCCAGAATTGAATATGTCTCTCGTGCATCCTAGTGTAGTGTCCCTTAAATAACTTTACAGACTTTCCAGTAACTGCTATGGTCTCGCTCATGCCGAATACCAGCGTGGCGATCAAGTTGCAGCCGGCTGAACGCACGCCGCTGGAGACATGGGGA
>JBOIEG010001305.1:0-1596 GCA_050740915.1 Gammaproteobacteria bacterium
CGGTTGCCGGCCGAGGAAACGATTAATCGTAGGCATAGCAAACCGAAATACGGCTGAAGCGTTGTGTCGACGGGCACCGGCCGCACGCAGCGCCCGGATCACGGCGTCGGGCTTTTCCTCGCGCAAATACACCTTGATTTCTGGCTCTTTGTGAATGGCCGTGATGTGCCCCAAGATATTGTGGTCACGAATCCACAATCATCAGGCAGGGCAAAACCATGACCAATCCCGTTTCCATTGAGCAGTTGTTGAATCTTCCCGATGTCCGCGTTTTCAACGTCGAAATCAGCAAACGCGAAATTCGATGTGATCTCGAATCCACGCGCGGTTTTGCGATTTGTCACCGCTGCGGCGAGCGAGCCACCAAGTTCTTTGAACACGGCGAGACTTTTATGTTACGCCATCTGCCGATCTGCGAGCGGAAGGTGACGCTCTACTTGCACACCCAGCGCTATCGCTGTTTGTATTGCGAAGGCCAGCCGACGACCACCGAACGCGGCGACTGGTACGACTCTCGGGCCAATTGCACCAAGGCCTTCGCCGACTCGCTGCTGCGCGATCTGGTCAACAGCACGATCAGCGATGTCGCCGACAAGCATCAAGTCCCTTATGGATGCGTGCGCGGCTTGCTCACTCGGTACGTCCGCGGCGAAGTGGATTGGTCGCAGTTCAAATACCCGCGGCAAATCGGGCTGGACGAAATCTCGCTGCTCAAAGGTCACAAGGATTTCGTGACGCTGGTCAGCACGCGCGACGAGCATGGAGAGCCGGCGATTCTGGCGGTCCTCGACGGGCGCAAGAAAGAGACCGTCAAGACTTTCCTCGAATCCATCCCGGAAGCCTTGCGGGCGACGATCGAAGAAGTCTGCACCGATCTCTACGACGGTTTCATCAACGCGGCGCAAGCAGTGCTGCCGCAAGCCCGCGTGGTTGGCGACCGCTTCCACGTCGCCAAACTCTATCGCGCCGCGCTGGACGATTTGCGCAAAAGCGAACTGAAAGAACCGCGTCGGGTATTGCCCAAAGACGAGTTCAAGGGGTTGAAAGGCGTGCCGTGGGCCTTGCGCCGCAAGAGCGAAGACCTGACGGCGGAAGAACAGCAAGTGCTCGATCTGATGTTTGAATGCTCGCCGACCTTGCGCAAGGCTTACGCGCTACGCGAGAAGCTGACTCGCATCTTCGACACCAAACAGACGAAAGAGGCGGCCCAAGCGCGCCTGCTCGAACGGGTGGCGGAGGTCGAACGAAGCGGCCTTGCGTGCTTCGACAAATTTATCAGGACGCTCAAAGAACGAATCGAGATCATCACCAACTACTTTGTCAATCGGTCCAACAGCGGCTGGATCGAAGGTCTGAATAACAAGATCAAGGTCATCAAACGACGCTGCTACGGACTGACCAGCGCGATCAATGTATTCCGGCGAATCTGGTTGGACTTGAACGGCCGCGAAGCCTTCGCTTCCTGACAACACAAGATATTGGGGGCTTTCACGGCCGCTAACAAAGACCCATAATAACGATGCCGGGGCCGCGGCGTGAACAGCGCGGCGGACGAATTGAGATCCGGGGGCGCCTGACGGGGGAGCAGCGTAGTAC
>JBOIEG010001306.1:0-6218 GCA_050740915.1 Gammaproteobacteria bacterium
GATGGCGATGAAGATAAGATTGTCGATGCCGAGAATGATCTCCAGCACGACCAACGTCAGAAGACCGATCCAGACCGCCGGATCGGTTACCCACTCCATTACCTGGCTCCTGTCCTCTGGCGGCGCTACTTCCGTCGGTTGCGCAGGGAGGGGCTCTACCCTATCAGGCACCTGAAGGGTGGGGACCTCTAAGGCTAATGCGGGAACCTCCGCTTCTTGGCTGAAGGCGTTGCTTAGGCGTTCGAATACGCCCGCTAGGACCTCGGCTTTCGGGATCTGAAAATATTCCCCGAAGGTCTTCTCCGCCAACGCCTGACCCGGGGCGAAACCCTCGCCCAATACCACCGCGATGACCTTGATTCCTGCGCGAGCAGCGTTGGCAGACAACTCCTCCTGCCATCTTGCTTCATAAGCATTTTCTAAACGGACAAGGAATGTCTCGTTTGGCTTTCCATCGGCCGGTATCCCCCTCTGCCTCTGAAACTGGCGTATAGCGCCCCTTATTTTTGGCCCCATAATCCCGTCGATCGGACCCACCTCGTAACCCAGGGCGCGCAGGCGTGATTGCACTAGCGCCGTATCACCTGGGTCCAGAAGGCCACCGGTTAATAAAATGATCGACTTCTCCGCCCCTCTTCGACCATTGACCTCAAGCTCACGGATGGCCTGTTCCAGGGCTATCGCGATATCCGGATACTTGCCGCGGTAATTGAGTTTTTGAAGGGCCTCGAGAAACTCTAGTCGGGACTCGTCCGTGACCGCGGTGAGCGGGACAGAGACAGTAGCAGAATGATCAAAGAGGACTATCGCTGCCCGCACATCGCCTTTAAGCTTCTCAACGAATCCACCGACCGCCGAGCTGGCTAGTCCCTTTGCATCCACCCTCTTCATCGTTGCAGAGTTATCCAGGACCAGGATCACGTCCCTTTCCTCGGCACCGGCGCCAGATACAAGCAACAGTAATAAAAGCGAAACTGACAGTCTTCCAGCCATTATTCCGGCTTCTTCGAATAAGACTTAGAGCTTGTGAAAAAACCGTCGCGAGCGAAGGGAGGTCGCGTTCCGCCGGGAGCGAAACGAAGCGCAAGCCCCGCAGGGGCGAGTCTCAAGGATGAGACGAGCAACCGGAGTGTATAGTGAAATACATGAGGATCCCGAGCACCGCCGGAACGCGAGATCCCGAGTGCAGCAGATTTTTCACAAGCTCTTAATCCAAGTTGCTACCTGCCAGTGGTTGAGACAGCTCATAAGGGGTTGACAAGGCAAAAAGTGTCCGCAAAAGATTCTCCTAAAGCTGAATTCCACAAACAAGGAGCATTCCCGTGGACAGTCAAATCACGGTTGTGTGACGATGTGTTGCAAGCCTGCCCTTGTGGCTATTCCGGTGCTGGCGCAGGTTTGTCTCGGGCGTCAACATTCCTCGCAAAGGTAATGCTGTCGGGCGCTGCGGTGCCCGCGGTCATAAGGAATCGCATCGCTTCGTCGAGCGTCCAATCCGTCGAGATGACCTTGGTCATAGGGCCTCGGGGCTTGGACAATCAAAACCACGAGCGCAATTACGGTCAGGGACAACACACTCCAACAGCACGGCGCTGAATGCCGACAGTGCATCGTCCCCGGTGGCATCCAAGATGAGATACAAAGCATACGATATAGTTAACCGGAAGAACAACGCACGCTCCCAGCGATCAATTGATCAATCTGCTGGCCCGTGATCGCGAGGTCGCGGTCTTCCTTCGATTGCGTCTGCGCACAGGCGAAATTGTTGCGCAGCACCATCGCGAAATCCCGGACCTGCACCAGGGCCCCAGACTCCCAGTTGGCCATGTTGTCCAGCCATAGCGAGATCGGGTTAATATTGTTGGAGAGGAAACCGCCTCTTTTCTCAAGCAGCGTCGTGGCCTCCATCGTAATTGGGCGTTCCTTTCCGATTTCTTAAGCCGCACGACGCCCGGGCGCGACTACCCCCGTTCGATATGCGTGGTCTTTTGGCCGCTTCAATGGGTGTCGTCCATCTTCACATCGTCATGATCGTCGCGGACTGGGCCATCCTTTGATGCGTTTCTTTTGTCTCTTACGTCGATGATCGCAAAGGCGATCACCGACACTGCGGCCAATAAGGCCAATATAAAATGCCACTCCAACATGATCCGCCCTCCGTTACTCAAATAGGTTTCTTCGCTAACGGTTCGTCCGTCTTGGGTACGATACGGTTGATACGAGCAAATCATCCATTATGCCGTTAGCCACCTCGGCACAGCAGTACTATCGCCGTCTGAGCGGCGTTAAGGTATCCGGCAAACGATGGACTTGGACACACGGTGAAAGCGGGAGAGCCACCCGCCTCTTGCGATAGGGCAACAGCTACCACTTTAGAGGCAGCCGTCGATCATGCACCCAAGGGTCAATACGAGTGGGTGGCTAGCCCTTACCCGACAGGGACTTTCACCCTGCAAGATGCGCCGAGCTTTTCCCAGCGCGAGAACGCTTCAGTTCACCGGCTCGCGCGAGCGGCGCGCAGCGACGCTTACCCGGGTTCGGTGCAACTGATGGTTGGGCGGCATATCGGATTGCCCATGGATGATTGGACGTTTACCGAAGAGCGCAACCATTGAGGCGCCATTCAATCGCTTCAGAAATCAGTCAATACGTTCCTCAACTTCTTGCCGTTTGTCGGTTCCGCCTGCGACTCGCTCGAGCACATGACGCGTCATGCCGAGCGCAAGCTCATGCTCTCCAATGAACACCTTCCCGGCGTTCTCTTTCCGGAGGAGCGCTGCCCCTTCGTCGCTATGGGTGCGCACAACCGTGTGCATGTCCGGTTTGAGCATGCACGCGATTTCGATCATTTTCCGCGCATGAAACGCATCCGGGGTGGCGATCACCAACATACGCGCCCGCGCGATATGCGCCTGAATGAGGACGGCCGGTTCGGTAGCGTCACCCGAAACAGCCGGTATACCGCGTTCGCGCAGCTGTTCGACCAGCTCACGGTTCTGTTCGGCAACAACGAACGGCACCCCGCTCTCGGCCAACGCTTCAGCAATCCGCTGGCCAACGCGACCATAGCCCACCAGGACGACATGCCCGATAAGGCGCTCCTGGTCGACGGTCATCGGAAGCTCCGCGAGCGGGTCGTCGGGCCGCTCCAGGGCGCGGGCGAGTGTCGAGCGGGATCGAATCCAAGCTTGCACGGGCTCGATCGCGCGGAAGACCAGAGGATTGAGTGCCATCGAAATAAGTGCTCCTGCCAGAATGAGGCTCTGACCTTCCGTCGGCAGGAGCTTCAGGGATACCCCCAGATCCGCGAGGATGAACGAGAACTCACCGATTTGCGCCAGGCTCGCCGATACCGTGAGCGCCGTATTGAGCGGGTAGCGGAAGGCAAGGACGAGAAGAAAAGCGGCCAGCGACTTGCCGAAGACGATGATCGCGACGACTACGAACACCCGGAGCGGTTCGCGGATCAGCATGTCCGGATCGAACAGCATCCCGACCGAGACGAAGAACAGAACGGAAAACGCATCCCTTAGTGGCAAAGACTCGGCAGCGGCCCGGTGGCTTAGTGCGGATTCCTGCATGACCATCCCGGCGAAAAAAGCCCCGAGCGCGAAGGAAACGCCAAAGAGTTCGGCGGAGCCGTAAGCGATGCCCACCGCAGCCGCGATCACGCACAACGTAAAGAGTTCCCGCGAGCCGGTGCGAGCAACTTGCCAGAGCAACCAGGGGAACATGCGCCGACCGACAACGAGCATGAGTACGACAAAAACTGAGACTTGACCGAGCGTGAGCGCAAGCGTTGTCAGGAGATCTTTGTCTCCTACTCCCTCGGCAACGCCATATGCGGCGTCGCCGCCAAACCATCCCGAAAGAGGTGGCAGCAGCACGAGGACCAGGACCATCGCCAGGTCCTCGACCACGAGCCAGCCGACGGCGATGCGGCCGTTGATGGACTCAAGAAGGCCGCGGTCCTCCAGCGCCCTAAGGAGTACGACCGTGCTCGCCACGGAGAGAGCGAGACCGAACACGATGCCTGCGCCAAAGGTCCAGCCCCAAAGGGTTGTGACAATCCCACCGAGCTCGGTCGCAATCACAATCTGGACAATTGCGCCCGGCAAAGCGATCCGGCGAACAGCCAACAGGTCGTCCAGGGAGAAGTACAGCCCGACACCGAACATCAGCAGCATTACCTCGATCTCGGCGAGTTGGCGTGAAAGTTCGAGGTCGGCGACAAAGCCTGGCGTGGCCGGACCTATGATCACGCCGGCAATCAAGTAACCGACGAGAGCCGGCAGTTTCAGACGTACGGCAACAAAGCCCAGAATCAGGGCGAGTCCGAAAGCAGCGGCAATCGTGGTGATGAGGGTAACGTTATGAGGCACGCATCTTTTCTCCTTTCACCGATTATCCCTGATTATCGCCCCGCCAACCTTGTCGGCCGCCATCCCAAACGGCGTGCCCAACCGATGTGACAACAAGCGCTGATGACGACAGTCACATCAACATGACCGCAATAGCGGCGTTTGACATATGACTCCCGGGTACTCGGCCACTACGTATCCGAGGACACGA
The DNA here is from genome assembly GCA_050740915.1 of Gammaproteobacteria bacterium. Lineage (GTDB taxonomy): Bacteria > Pseudomonadota > Gammaproteobacteria > JBOHHR01 > JBOHHR01 > JBOHHR01. The sequence continues at coordinate 4,573 of JBOIEG010001306.1, forward strand.
TATCGACCGATGTGTGCAAACACTCTCGGCGAAGAAGTACTCCGAGAAGCAACGCGAAGGTTCAAACGACCGACTAGCTCATGTGCTCCGTGCCTCCCAAACGCTCAAGCTCACCGGCCGCGAGCGGAGCAGGCGGTCCGGTGCAGCGCCGACTTAGGCTGGCTGGTCTCTGGAAGCATTGGTTGGGGTTTCAACGAATATTGAGAGCACAAGGGCACCGAGCGCAATAATCTGAAGAACCGCGCGCGCGGCGTGCGTGTACTCCCATTGATTGCGCAGCCCCATCCAGTCTACCGGCAGGGTTTCGAGCGTCAGCGCCGCGATCGTGGCGTTCACCGGGGCGAGCCATATCCAGAAGGCTGCATGGGCGGCCACCACGCAGAGTGTTCCCAGAAGTGTCCAACCGAACGCTGGCCGTCGCTGGCGGACAAGAATCGCGAGAACCACTGCCGTGACAACCGCGCCGACTTCGAAGGAGGCGCCGATCGTCCCGAAGGCCCCGTAGAGAGTCTGCGAAACCGTCAGCCACAGTGCCTCCTCATAGGTCATCTTGGCGGGCAGCTCCAGCAGGTGGCCGAGCGCCGGCTCCAAACTCAGCGGTAAGCATGATCGTCAACAGCCGCCATGTTTTTACAAACATGATTTAGCTTCTAATTAGTTCCAAAGCTCGCCCGGCCCTTAGCTGGAGCGAGGTGCGCGCTACCGCCGCATGCAGTGCGGCGGATCTACGCGCTAAAGGTGTCGTGATTCGGTCCAAGCCGCTCTGCTGCACCGGTCCCTCTCGCCTTCCTTATGCCTGGATCGGAATCTTGCCGTCGACGGTTCCATAGCTTTAGCCCAATCGTCGCAACGGAATACCAGAAAAAAAGACCTAGCATAGCTATCAAGGCGATGCCCAGATAATCGACAACGTTCATCATCGTAGTACCTCGTATGTTTACCTTTGTGCATGGTGTTCCCGCTGCTGAGTGGTTGCGCTTCGGGGTCGTTCTGCCTTGGGCGGAACGACCCCGGCAGGCAAACCGCGGTCATCAAGCGGATACCTTTTCGAGCCGTAGCCGTTGCTACTGCGCCGTCCACAGCATCTAGCGTGCGACACCCTCGCCCGAGGTCCCGCGGACGTCATCTTTAGAACCGGGCGCCGTCGCCCACCCCCACCGATACACCAGGTAGACGCTGACGGACAGGATCCCCAAGACAATTGCGGCGTGCAGGGGTAACGCCCACTCTCCCAATGCATATTGGCTCATGGTCTCGTTCAGGCTCAGGATCTCGTTCATGTTACTGTCTCCTTATTTATCATGTTCATAGTCATTGCTCAACTCCGAAGCTCTCGCGTGGTCGTTCGATCTCCGTTAAGGCATAGTATGGCCGTCCCAGCGGCCATAAGGTATCCGGCAAAAGCTGGATTTAGACACACCACTAACGCGGGAAAGCAATTTACCTATTTACGGTGGGTGACGGCTGGCCCTTTAGAGGCAGCCGTCGCTGGCTAGTGTAGTGTCCCTTAAATAACTTTACAGACTTTCCAGTGATTGCTATGGTTTCGCTCATGCCGAACACCAGCGTGGCGATCAAGTTGCAGCCGGCTGAACGCACGCCGCTGGAGACATGGGGATCCGCACACGGAACTCCGCAACAGGTGG
>JBOIEG010001307.1:0-2460 GCA_050740915.1 Gammaproteobacteria bacterium
AGACTCGTCGCTTGGGGCGAATTGGCGGGTTTTGCGAGGGCTAGGCGACATTCCACCCGCGCTTGTCTCACCGGCGCCGGTATCCCCTCTCGGCGGCTTATCGCCGCGAATATCGAAAAATTCACAAACTCTGAGTTCATCTTCTCCTGCAGCTTCGCGTGCAGGATCCGCAGTTGACCCTCGTATTTCTTCAGCCCCGCGAGGTTCGTGTCTTCGTGCGGATCGCCCTTCACGTGGTACATCTCGTATTCGAAGCTGCTGCCCCCTCGGACGTTAGCTCGCGCGCGTCATCTGGTCTCTGACCAAACACCAACGCCATTACGAAATTCGATGAAAACTACCCCTTGAAAATTCCAGAGGGATGTTCAGGTCCACTCCGCGAAAGACGTACTCGAAAGATCCGTAGACCCCCGTGATCCGGGCGAGCGTCGGGAGAATATCGATCGTGCTGACGAGTGCTCGGTTTCCTCAGGCTCGGGGAAGAGCACCGGATTTGCACCACTCGCTCACGCTCGCGGCCCAGATCACAAGTCGCTTCGCAATCGTTTCACCGGCGGCGTCCCGTGGGCGGACGGGCAAAAAGACGCCCGCCCCCACCCACGGAACGCCAAAGCTCAAATTGCCAAACGGCCAACAAAAAGGTGGCTAGCGGGCGCAACGAAAGCCGGCGTTGGCGGTCGAGAAGGACGGCTCGCGGGTGCCGACCGCGAGCGGACCGGAGGCCGCACCGAATTCGAAGAAGCCGCCGCGCAGCAGCGCACCGGGCTCGCCCTCGGTGGCCGTTCCGGCCAGGCCCTGAAGGTCGTCGCTTCCGCTCCAACTTCCAGTTAACACCGTCGAGCGCGGCACCCAGTCCGCCACCCACTCGAACAGGTTCCCCACCATGTCGAAGGCGCCGTCGACCGATACGCAGCTACTGCGTGAGCCGGTGGGTGAGGCCGCAAACGTGCTTGCCGTGTTGCAGTCTGTCGCCCCGTCGTCCGGCCCCGGGTCCGGCGTCCCCGCCACCGCCGCCTGCCACTCCGCATTCAACGGCAGCCGCTTCCCAGAGTTCTTGCACGCCTGCTGCGCCTGGAACCAGGTGATCCTCGACGACGGCGTCTGGCCGAGCAGGCTCACGGCGAAGACGTCCGTGCAGCCGCTGCCGTGATCCTCGCACGGCGCGTAGTCGTCGCTCGCCTCCCCCAGCCGTGTGGCCCCGGCCGCCGTCAGCTTCGCCATCGTCGCCTTGCCTCTTTTCACCGCCCTTACCAGTCCCTTATTCGTCCCCAACGGGTCGGGGATCCGCCACACGCTCGCCTCGTACGTATCCATGCACGCCGTCCCCGACACCACTGCATCCGGCGCGCACTTCTTCACCGCGTCCGTCGGGAAGTCCGCCAGCGCCGCACTCGCGGCGCCCAAGACCAACCCCGCCGTCGCCAAAACCGTCGTCACCCTGCGCTTCATCATAGATCCTCCTTTGATAGATAGGAAATTCGTAATTGCTCAACTCGGTCTGTTGATTCTATCTAGTTGGTTTTACAGGTGGTTTTATCATACAAAAAGAGGCTCTTTCTGTGGTCCTCACTACGGAACCGTGCAGGTCGGGTCCCGCGTGCACTGGTAGACGGCGGAATCGCCGGTGTTATTCCAAGCCCTGTAAACGATCCTTTCTCCGTTCTTGCTGACCTCGCCTGCTAGGGCTCCGTCGAAAGGCGCGTTAGCGCAGAGAAATTTTTTTTTTGACGCATTGAACTCGGGAGATCTCACCCCAACTGGGCTGCACACGCACCCGTAAGATATGGTCATGACGTCAGGTCCGAGGAAATTCAGCTGTTCGTCCAAATCGAACTGGGACGTCATCCTGCTCGACAACATCATGCCCGGAGACTTAAACTGAAGGCAAACCTCGGCCTCACCGACGATGGTGTTGTTCCCTCGACAACGATACAGGTTGTTGTCCAGCCGGTCTTGACAGTTCTGCGCACCATTGAAGTCGGAGTCGGCACGACTGGAGCCGATGCCCACGATGACAAGGAGGGCGACGAGCGCGTTACGGATCAACAGTGACTTTTCCATTTCTCTTCCTCCTGGCTTTTTTCGGATAGTTGAAAGGTCCAGCCGCCCATCGAGAATACCTAATCCCGCGCGCAACGGCCGGGTCCGCGGAGGACCATGCCGGCATGGCGCCGGGAAAGAGCCCGAGCGACGATCAGCGTCGCGACCGAGACGATCGGGAAGCTTGACGGTCGCAAATAGTAATAGTGTAGTGTCCCTTAAATAACTTTACAGTTAAGCCGCCTTCTTTTTTCCCTCGGGGCAGGGTGGATCTGGGCTTGATCTGCTCCATTTTGACCCGCGCCCGCTCGATCTTCTTGATGATGTCCTCGACGGTGGCCGTCCAGATGAAGGGCTTGGGATTTTGGTTCCAGGCTTGCCTAAATTCCTCGATCGCCTCTTTTAAATCCGGCACGCTCA
>JBOIEG010001308.1:0-2163 GCA_050740915.1 Gammaproteobacteria bacterium
TCCCCATGTCTCCAGCGGCGTGCGTTCAGCCGGCTGCAACTTGATCGCCACGCGGGTGTTCGGCATGAGCGAGACCATAGCAATCACTGGAAAGTCTGTAAAGTTATTAAAGGGACACTACACTAGAATCGGTTGTGGAACGCCTTGGGCTTTCGGCACGCTCAGCGCACCGAATAATCAAGGTGGCGCGCACCATCGCCGATCTGTCCGCAGCCGACATTATCGAACCACCACACCTCAGTGAAGCCGTAGGCTACCGTTGCCTGGATCGGCATCGTCCTAACGCGGCTTCGCTTGCATAGCGAGGTCCGATCTATTCAAATGTGCGCCATGACGCGGAAGACACACGATATTAAGGTCTCTGCGGAGACGGTTTATCTCCCCGACCAATCGCTACCGGAACAGCAGCGCTACGCATTTGCGTACACGATAACGATCTCGAACACGGGAGCGGTCGCCGCCACCTTGTTAGGGCGCCATTGGATCATTACCGATGCCAACGGTAAGGTTCAGGAGGTGCGAGGGCGAGGGGTCGTCGGCGAACAACCGCGTCTCGAGCCGGCGCAGTCTTTTCGCTACACCAGTGCGGCGGTGTTAGAGACCCCGGTGGGCACCATGGAGGGTAGCTATCAGATGCTGGCAGACGATAGCGTCAATTTTGAAGCGCCCATCCCAGTGTTTCGCTTGTCGGTGCCGCATACCCTGCATTGACGCGGATGGGTTGAGCAGTGGCGACTTACGCCATAGGCGATGTTCAGGGATGTTATGGCGAGCTCCTAGACTTGCTTGCCACGGTTGCTTTTGATGAGGCATGTGACCGCTTGTGGTTTACCGGCGATCTGGTCAATCGGGGACCCCACTCCGGGGAAGTGCTTCGCTTCGTAAAGTCGCTCGGCGGGCGTGCGGTCAGCGTGCTCGGCAACCACGATCTGCATTTGATTGCTCTAGCCTATGGCGGTATGGCCGCGCCGCGTAAGGGTGATACCCTAAAGCAGGTGCTTGCCGGCGCCGACGTGGAAGAGCTGGTGGCGTGGCTGCGTTTCAGGCCGCTTTTGCATCATGAACCGGATCTGGGTTTCACCCTGGTGCATGCGGGCCTGCCACCCCAGTGGGATCCGGAAACAGCCCGTCGTTGCGCAGCAGAAGCCGAGGCGGTGCTCAGGAGCGACGCCTTGCCGGTGTTTCTGCAGCACATGTACGGCAACCAGCCGTTGCGATGGGATGAGTCCTTGAGCGGCTGGGAGCGCCTGCGGTTTATCATCAATTGCTTCACCCGGATGCGTTTTTGCGATGTCGAAGGACGACTGGATCTGTCCATCAAGGGACCGCCGGGCTCCCAACCCTCGCCCTTTGTCCCCTGGTATGAAGTTCCTGAGCGTCGCAGCCAAGACTTGCGCGTCGTGTTCGGCCATTGGTCTACCTTGCGATTGAGCGCGCAGGATCGAAGCACTTGGCGCGTGTTCCCCCTCGACACCGGCTGCGTTTGGGGCGGTGAGCTGACCGCCATGCGTCTGGAAGACGGTCGTCTGTTCAGCGTATATTCCCGCCAGCATGCCGGTCTGTTGCAAGCTACCAGAACGCATCGCGAGTAATACTCGCGTACCAGCCTTAGCGTACGCCTGGCGCACCGCATTGTCGTAGATGGGCTCTCCGGAACAGCGGGGTGCGGGGCTCTCGCGTGCGATTCATCATCCCGAGATAGGCGGGAACGTTGTCCTCTACAACGTCGTGGCTCACCGGTATACGTATGAGATGGAGCAGGAATTGACAGGAGTAGCGAACCGCGGTGTTCGCGTGCACTTCACGCCGTGCTACGTACCCATCTGTCGCAGCATCGGGAAAAGTGGATCGCAAACTCAGGTAACAGATCGTTCCCGGAGCACAAATGGAAATATCATCACAAGAAAGCCTCCGGAGAATCATTCGGGCTGATGTTAGTTATTCGTGTCCTTCCGGTAAGCCTGCATGAATTCCGCTGAGGTTCTTGATATCGTCAGTTGCCGCTTTAGGAGTGCAGGAAGGACAGCTGATGGTAGTCGCAAAGATACGGGCGGGTACACCCGCACATGCCGATCCCCTCGAGCAGGTTCATCGGCGCTTCGAGGGCTGGCGCAGGACTCGCGAGCGTCTCTCGCCCATCCCTGAGGCGCTGTGGGCTTCGGC
>JBOIEG010001309.1:0-1083 GCA_050740915.1 Gammaproteobacteria bacterium
CTTCTGGCCCGGGCCGAGCGCCAGATGTCGGCCAAGCAACTGACCACTCCTGACGGAGATGCCGCCCTTGAGAGTTATGAGCAGGTATTGGAACTGCTCCCGGGGCATGAGGGGGCCCTAGAGGGCATCGCCCGCATCAAAGAGGAGTACAAGCTGTGGGCGGAGGCCGACAAGCACCGGGGCAACTGGGAAAGGGCCGAAGCAAGCCTTGAGAAGGCGCTGGCTATCGACCCGGAGGATGCTACGTTACCGGTCGCGTTGAGCGAGCTTAGGGAGGCTCTGCAGCGGGCAAAACGGGAAAGAGTCCGCGAGCCCCGAGAACAAGAGCCACACCCGCTCGCCCGACTAGAGGTAGCGCGCCCTAAAGGGAAACGCGGGACGCCAGTAACTGTGCGGGCTTTGACCACGCTCAATAAAGCGGGTGGCGAAATCATAATCACTGAACAAGAATGCCCTCATGATCCGCGAGGCACCTTTGCGGTCTCTACCGCAGTCAACCAGGCGATAATCTACACCGGATGTGCGGTGAGATTTGAAGATCGCCTTGCCATCCGATGGAATAATGGGACGGTATCTGCCCACTCACTAACAGAGTTTATCCCCTCGGAGGCAGTGTTTGACTCGCGTTCATCACCAGACGACGTTCGCTCCGAGGATCCAATGGCGCGCCCAGGCTCGCGTTTTGAGGAATTTGAGCGAAGGATGGGGATCCGAGCTGGCAAAAACAAATAAGCTACTTGTCTACTTGAGCCTTGGTAGGGAGACAATAATGGCAACGAAACTACGGGTACAAGAACCACCGCAATGTGGACCCCAAGCACAAGCTCATTCGCAAGTTTACCGTCACCGATGCCGCCAAATCCGTCCGACCTTGCATAAGGAGGTTCAGGATCGCCTGGTATCCGAGATCGGAAACTCTTACGAAGGCATCCGTCACGGATATTCAGAAGGCGTTGAACTAGTGTAGTGTCCCTTAAATAACTTTACAGACTTTCCAGTGATTGCTATGGTCTCGCTCATGCCGAACACCAGCGTGGCGATCAAGTTGCAGCCGGCTGAACGCACGCCGCTGGAGACATGGGG
>JBOIEG010001310.1:0-11220 GCA_050740915.1 Gammaproteobacteria bacterium
TGGGGCGAATTGGCGGGTTTTGCGAGGGCTAGGCGACATTCCACCCGCGCTTGTCTCACCGGCGCCGGTATCCCCTCTCGGCGGCTTATCGCCGCGAATATCGAAAAATTCACAACCTCTGAGGGGATCCCGAAATCTTGACAAGGGTGTAAGCTTTGGGCCACGCAATGGAACGGAGATGGCAAGGACGCCTCTTGCCACAGGTTTCGACAAACGCGGTGACGTCGTCAGCCCAAGAGCACTTGTTGAAGTCCGCTGGAGCGTGCCCATTCTTAGTTGAAATTCTCTGTGGCTCGCGATAAAGCTTACCATTAAGCTGCTCGTCATTGAGATCGATGATTCACCGGCTATCGCCCTCTGCAGGGCCCTCCTGAAGCTCCCTGTATTGGGCCACAGCTTCAAGACCCAATTTTTTCAGAGTTTCCTTAGGTGTTGAAATCGCTGACTCAAACGCTGGCGAATGTTGCTTTCCTCACGGCTTTATCCAAATCCCCTGGAACCAATCGAGCTCGCGAGCGTTAGCAAGGTCGGGGTCGCTTTCCATGTGCGCTCGAGAGGGAAGAGTATCGTTGGTGCGTGCCAATTCCAGACGTTCTCGGCATCGTTCGTGGTCTCCGCACAGGCCATAAATACAGGCAAGATTATAGGAACCGATGGCGCGGTGGTGTTTTTCCGCTTCCAGAAGCTTTTCCTCTGCTTCCTGATGCAGCGCATCCCTTTCGAGCCCGGTCTTCCGGCGGGCGCGTTCCATCAGCGCTACGGCCCAGTCGTTGAATACTTGGGCTCGGTCAGATTTGATGCGCACCGCAGCTGGATATTTCTCACAAGCCGCTTGCAACAGTCTGTCAGCTTCAGGCCCTGGCTTCGAAAGTGCCTGCTGATACAGGGCCAAGCCCCATCCGCGCAGCGGCTGGTGATCCTGCTCGTTCAGGATGAGCGCTTGAGCGAACTTTTCGTAAGCGCATTGATAGTGTTCATCGGCATCCTTAGCGTTTCCATGGGCGGCCTGCTGGGAAAGCACCATTCCCCAGTAGTACAAGCTCGTTCCGTCGTTGGGATCGATCTCGTGCGCGAGCGCGAATTTTTCGCAGACCTGCTTCAGGAGCTTTCCCTGTTCCTTTCCCGACTTGGTTTGTGCCGCATAGGTCAGGGCGCGCCCCCAGTTTTTCGCCGCATCACGCAGACGGTTGTTACCCGCCAGGGCGGAGGCATAGCGTTGATAGGCGGACTGGAAAAATCGCTCCGCTTCGGTACCCACGCGGCGCCGGGCCGTCTCTGTGTGCTGGTTTCCCATTGCTAAATGCGCCCTTGCTAAGAGCTGAGCTAGTTTTCCCATTGCCATTACCTCTTGTGAATTAAAAAAATGGTCTTGCCATAATTCCACACGTGCTCCCGCGCCGAGAGATTAACCGCTGCCCGCCCGGATACGAGGCCGAATGCCAGCTATCAACCCCCATCGGGTGGCAGAAGCTGGACATGCGGCCGCAGCCAAGCGTCGAGCTGTGCTCTCACCCCAAACATCTGTTCGGGGTTTGCCTTAACTCGCATTACGTCGGGTGGAAGCGAAGGCAGGTTCACACACTGCGCGCCCTGAAGTACGGCGATCCGGCGCCGGCTAAGCACGGAAAGCGCGCGATCCAACACAGAGTGGATGGGATCGCTCCCACGATTTAGGCAAAATACCACGACCAGACAATGTTCCAGCACATACCGCAAGCCTTCGCTGGTGTTGTTTTCGCCGATCGGCACGGTCCGAGAGCGATCGAAAAACGGCTGTTCTCGCTTCCCAGACAAAACCAGCGTTTGTGTGGGTCCGTAGTTGCGCTCGAGATGGCGGCTGAGTGCCTTTAGAAAGCGGTCTTCTTCACTGCACAGCAACACAATCGGCTGGGTTTTTAAGCGGGTCACGATAGCGACGTAGACGAGGAGCATCAGTAGCGCAGCCGGGTAGAGAACATAATATTGGGGCAGAAACACGCTGACTGCGGTCACGGCCAATAGCGGCTCAGAAAGGCGCTGCGCATATCGGTAAACCAAGCGCAATTCCGATAAGGCGGGATCTGCGACAAAGCGGTGGACCCATAGTGCAACGAGCATAAACAGCAGCGGGTAGTATTGGTATACGGGTTTGTCCAGGGCATAAGCCCTCTGCCAATATTCTAGCCAAACGAGCAGGGTGCCGGTCAAAAAAATATCGAACCTGTAGCGATGCTCTAAGACCGGGACGAAATGCACCACCACGCCGATGAGCATGGCCGCCGCCCCGAGGCTTAAGGGTAGCTGGCCGTTAAGCCGTGCAAGATCAACAGGCTTAAACCAAACGAAAAACGCGATAAGGGCGGAAGCTACGCTGAACAGGGGCAAAGCAACGCGTGTGGGCTTCGGCAGAAGCTGCACGGGGGGCAAAGCCGTTCTGCCCTGAGATAACAGCCATGCGATAAACTTTCTCGCCATGCTGACTGAGCACTAGTAGGCAATGAACTACCCCGCCGCAAGCGGACGGGGTATCAACAAGGAAAATATTTTAAACATCGCCGCAAGCGGCGGGGAATAGGACCCCAAGTGAGTTAACATAATTCAGAAGGATCGTCATTCCGTACATGGATTGTACGGAATCCAGTCGCATGGATGCCTTCCTTGGCACTGGATTCCGGCAAATCCCTGGCCGGAATGACGCAGGCAAACGCAAGCGCTACCGGGCCGATCCAAATTGACTGGCAACTAGACTGCCCGCTACTGGGCAACAGCGGCTGTCTTGGAGGGCTAGCTCAACGCTCAAACCATTTGCTTTTCTCTGATCTCATCCAAGGTCTTACAATCGATACACAACGTTGCCGTGGGCCTGGCTTCCAAGCGTTGAATTCCGATCTCAACCCCACAGGCTTCGCAATAGCCATAATCTCCGGTGCCTAACTGTCTCAGCGATTCGGCTATTTTCTTGATCAATTTGCGCTCACGGTCACGGGTCCGCAATTCCAAAGCGAATTCTTCCTCTTGAGTTGCCCGATCATTGGGATCGGCAAAGGTTCCGGCATCGTCTTGCAAATGGGTCACCGTTCGGTCCACTTCTTCCATCAATTCGCGACGCCAGCTGAACAAGATATTTCTGAAGTGTTCGACCTGTCGTGGGCTCATGTACTCCTCGCCGCGCGTGGCCTGGTACGGTTCAAACCCAAAGAATGTGGTCGCAGTCTTTCCTGCTACACCCTTAGCCCCCTTTCGCTCGGTCTTCTTGATGCTTGCCTTCTTCTCTACAGACACCTTAGCGCACTCCTGACACCACGTTTAGAGACGGAGATTATCACCACAAACGGGGTACCGACGCAACGATTACGCAGCATATCTCCCACCCCTCAGAGCTTGTGAAAAAATCTGCTGCGCTCGGGATCTCGTGTTCCGGCGGTGCTCGGGATCCTCATGTATTTCACTATACACTCCGGTTGCTCGTCTCATCCTTGAGACTCGCCCCTGCGGGACTTGCGCGCCGTTTCGCTCCCGGCGAAACGCTCCTGCGCTCCGGCGGAATACGACCTCCCTTCGCTCGCGACGATTTTTCACAAACTCTCAGTTACCCCGAATTTTGGGCGGCCATGCCTGGCTTGATCTGTTCCACCCAGAGGGCGGTAGCTCCTGCGACCGCGCACGGCATAGCGAGGAAATTGACCAGCGGAAACAGCGTGATCCCCAAGGTCCCTACGCCAAAGCCGAGGGTGAGCAGCCGGCGAGCGCTCAGCACGGAACGTTGCTGCGCAAAGCTCAATCCCTGATTTCCCAGGGGATAGTCAAGGTATTGCAGGGCGAGCAGCCAGGCGCCCAGCAGAAACCAAAAAAAGGGAGCGGCTATTTGTATCCCGGGGATCAGAAATAGGAGCAGACAAGGAACCGCTCTGAGCGCGATATAGACGATCTTACGTAGTTCGGAATAAATCATCACGAGAGTCTCGCGCACCAATCCCCTTTGCTTGAGGGCCGCAAATTTTTCCCCGCGAAGATGAGATTCCACCGCGGCGGCCAGCCAACCGTTGAAGGGAGCCGCGAGCAGATTCGCTAGGACGGAGAAACCGAAGAACACGATTGCCATCATGACGATGACGATCGCAGGCCAAACCACCCAGTTTAACCACTCCCAACCCGCGGGGATCCATCGCTCAAGTTGGCGCTCGATCGCGTGTGTCCCAAACACGATGACGGCGGCGAATAAGAGGGCGTTGATCGCGAGCGGTATTAGCACAAACCGTCTTATGCCCGGTTGGATAAGCAGACGCAGCCCGGTAAACACATAACTCATACCTTTTAAAACGTTTTTTAGCATCGCGTGTAATAACCGTTTCACGGAAGGTCTACCGCGGCGGGTGGTAACCAGTCGTGCTTTCGATGTTCTGCGCTGATGGTCGTAGTGATCCCTCCCCGCACGTTAAACTTCGCCACCAGGCGCGCAAACCGGGGGCGGCAAACCGTCACGATATCATTGAGGATCTGGTTTGTTACGGTTTCGTGATACGTGCTTTTATTGCGATAAGACCAAATATAGAGCTTAAGCGATTTTAGTTCGAGGCAATACCGGTCGGGTACGTAAGCGAGCTCCAGAGTAGCGAAGTCCGGTTGCCCGGTCCTCGGGCATAAGCAGGTGAATTCGGGGATCGTGATCCGCACCGTGTAGTCGCGATCCGGCATCGGGTTATCAAAGATTTCGAGGTTTTGATCGGCAACCGTGTCCATGGCCTATTGGGTGACTCGGCAAAACGTAAACTTATATACCATAGATTATTATATAAGATTAAAGTATTGGAGAAAGTAACTAAGCATGCGGCTGAACCGAATAAAATTGGCGGGGTTTAAGTCCTTCGTCGACCCCACCACCCTTTTTTTCCCCGGGCGCCTCTGCGGCATCGTCGGGCCGAACGGCTGCGGTAAGTCCAACGTCGTCGATGCGGCGATGTGGGTGATGGGCGAGAGCTCCGCCAAGCATTTACGCGGCGATTGCATGGCGGACGTCATCTTTAACGGCTCGAAGACCCGCCAGCCAGTGGGCTTAGCCTCGGTGGAACTGGTGTTCGACAATGCCGATGGCGCTTTGGGCGGGCCTTATGCCGCCTACAGCGAGATCGCCATCAAACGGCAGGTGGAGAGGAAAGGGTTGTCTGTGTACAGCCTCAACGGCAACCGCTGCCGCCGGCGCGACATCATCGATTTGTTTTTAGGTACCGGTGTAGGCGCAAAAAGTTACGCGGTGATAGAACAAGGCATGATCTCGCGCATCATCGAAGCCAAACCCGAGGAGATCCGCTTCTTCATCGAGGAAGCCGCCGGCGTTTCCAAGTACAAAGAGCGGCGCAGAGAGACCGAAAATCGTATCCGCAATACCCAAACCAACTTATCCCGGATCCGTGATATTCGAGGTGAGCTGGAGAAGCAGCTCGACCATCTGCAACGTCAAGCGCGGGCGGCGGAGCGCTACCGAGCGCTGGAGCAGGAACAGCGCCGCCTGCAGGGGGCGCTCATTGCGCTCGAATGGCGTTCCTATCGTTGCCAGCAGCAAGAGCAGGCGGCGCAGCTCTGGCAGCGGGAGACGGCGTTAGAAGCGTCCCTGGCGCAACTGCGCTCGGTCGAATCCGGGATTGAACAGGCGAGGGAATATTGGCACGCTAGCTCGCAAAAGCTGCAAGCCATCGAGAAGCGCTTTTACACCACGACGGCGGAGATCGAGCGCCTTGAACAATCGGCGCAGCACCTGAAGGAACGGAACGCGGCCATGGAGCGGGAGCTGAAGCAAATCGAGCTTGATTTAACGAGCGTACGCTCGCAGATCGCGCGGGCGAAAGAGGAAGTCGATAAGCTGACAGAGGACCTAAGAAGTGCGCAACCCCAGCGCACCCGTGCAGAGCAAGCGGAGCTCGGTGCCCAAAGCGCGCTTAGCGCCGCAGAGGGATCGCTCGCGGACTGGCAACTGGCTTGGAATGCGTACAACGCCCGGGCGAGCGAAGCGAGCCGCAATGAGGATGTTGAGAAAACCCGCCACGAGCATCTCGCTAAGGCCGTTAGCGAGATCGAAGAACGGATCCGCCGCCTGATTGAGGAACAGGCGGCCATTTCCTTTCCGACCTTGGAGCGGGAGATGCGGCGAGAGGATCTCGCTGGTACGCAGTCGGCATATCATGCGCTCGTGCAAGATCGCGCCAGCGCGCGACAAGATGTTTCGAGCTTACGCGAACGCTTGCATAGCCAAACCGATGCCTTAAACGCATCGTGTGCAAAGACGCAAATAGCACGGGGTCGCCTGGCTTCTTTGGAGGCCTTGCAGCAATCTGCCTTAGGGAAAGATCAAGCCGAGGTGCTCGCTTGGCTGCAGGAGAACGGGCTCGCAAACGCCACCCGGCTGGTGGAGCGGGTAAACGTGGAACCGGGGTGGGAACGCGCATTAGAGTGTGTGCTTAAGGAGCATTTAGATGCGGTTTGCGTAGGCGATCTCGACCAGCTGGCCCAGCAGCTGGAAAACTTACCTCGGGGTTCGTTAGGCGTCGTGGAAATCGGCCAGTCGGGGGCCGTACCGCTATCGGCAGCGCCCATCGATGGGTTTCCCTTGTTGAGCGATAAGACGCAGCTGCCGTCGAGCTTGGACTCCCTGCTTGAGGGTGTTTACCTCGCAGAGTCTCTTTCGCAAGCGCTGACCGTGCGCAGACGGCTGCCGGCACACGCATCGATAGTAACGAAAGCAGGCGAGCGCCTGGGTGCAGGGTGGTTGAAAATCGATCGGCCGCAGGGTGAGAAGGCCATGGGTATCTTACGCCGGGAACGCGAGATGCGGGCGCTAAGCGGGGAGCTGGAACGATTGGCCGAGCAGGATGCTACCCTCTCTCGGGAGCTAGAGCAAAAACGCCATGCGTTAAGCGCTCTGGAGGAGTCCGACCTACGGCTGCAAAAGGAGTTGGAGGCGAAGCAAAACACCGCCGCTGCTCTTCATTCCGCGCTCGCAAGCCTGGAAGAGCGAGAACAACACCAGCGCCGGCGCGCAAGCGTGATTGACGAGGAGTTGCGCGTATTGCGCGAGCGTGAGCTCGGGTGCGCAGAAGAGATCAAAAGTGCGGAGAGCAGCCTGGAGCAGTTGCGTTCTCAGGTAGCGGACCTTCTTCCAGAGCGAGAGCGGCTGGAAGAGAAGCGCCAGACGCTGATGGAAACGCTTACCGCAAGCCGCCATGCTTGGCAACAAGCGCGTGAGCACAGCCACTCCCTGGCGCTTAAGATGGAAACACTGCGCTCGCGGCTAAGCTTGCAGGAGGAGGCTAGCAGCAGATACCGGGAGACGGAACAACAACTCACCCACAGGCATAGCACGTGTTTGGAAACGTTGACCGCCAACCAAGCTCCCTCCCAGCAAACAGCCGCCGAGCTTGAGGAAAGGCTCAAGGAGCGCGTGACGGTGGAGCAAGAGCTGAATGGGGCAAGGCAAGCCTTACAGCGGGCACAGGAGGCGATGCGGGAACAAGAGCGGGTAAAGGGCGGTATGGAGAAGGAAGTGGAGGCAAAGCGCCAGCAGCTCGAGCAAACGCGCTTGGCTTTGCAAGCCTTGGAGGTAAGGGCGGAAGAGCTTAAACGGCAGCTTCAGCGAGACGGTTTCGAGCCAGAGGAGCTGGTGGCCACCTTGGAAGAAAGTGAAACGGAAGAGCCCCTACGAGACCGGCTCGAGTCTACGGTCAGAAAGCTTCAGCGCCTGGGCCCCATCAACCTCGCCGCGATCGAGGAGTGCAAACAGATCGCGGAGCGCAAGAGCTATATCGATCAACAGCACGACGACCTCGACCAAGCCCTAGAGACGCTTACCCAGGCGATTAAAAAAATCGATAAAGAGACCCAGGCGCGATTTAAAGAGACCTTCGATCGGGTGAACCAAGGTCTAGAGGCGATGTTCCCGCGCTTATTTGGTGGAGGGAGGGCTTATCTCGAGTTGACGGATGAAGATCTGCTAAATGCCGGCGTGACCCTAATGGCGCGTCCGCCAGGCAAGCGCAACAGCACCATACATCTGCTGTCGGGGGGAGAAAAAGCCTTGACTGCCTTAGCGCTGGTGTTCGCGCTCTTCGAATTAAACCCGGCGCCTTTCTGCATCCTGGACGAGGCGGATGCCCCCCTCGACGATACCAATGTCGAGCGTTATTGCGCTATGTTACGGTCAATGGCGGAGAAAACGCAGTTTGTGTTCGTCACCCACAACAAGATCACGATGGAGATCGCCGATCAGCTCCTCGGCGTGACCATGCAGGAACCCGGTGTCTCGAGAGTGGTTTCGGTCGATATGGATCAAGCGGTACAGATGGCCGCTTCCGCTTGAATGTTCTATCCGGCTTCCGACACTAGTGGTTAAGAGATATGGATAGCTTGCGCGTTGTACTGCTGCTCTTAGGGGCCGTGATGATCGCGCTCATCTATTTTTTTGGAACCCGTCGCCACAAGCGCAAGCAGGACTCTCGCGATTGGCGCCGCCCGTATGACGATATCAAATTAGATATGTCCGCCCTGCCCCCGGACCAGCAGCCGGATGACGGGGATGAGCTGAGCCACCCCGAGGAGACGGAGATCGGGCCTGAAGCACCGACTTTGCCATCCCGGGCAGGGCTTAGCACCGAGCGCCGTCTGCGCATGGCAAAGCGGTTGCGCCATCGTTCGGGTGCCGCAGAAGCGGCCGGCTCCCCACAGCGGATCGTATCCTTATATTTAATAGCGCCCGCGGGCTACAGTTATGAAGGCGCCGCGTTAAGCGAAGCGCTAGAGGCGGTGGGCATGCACCATGGTGACATGGGCATATTTCACCACTATGGCGTGGCAGGGATGAGCAGCGGTGCTAGCCTGTTTAGCCTAGCCAACATGGTGGAGCCTGGAAACTTTGAAGTGAACCAAATGGACCAAATGGCCACCCCGGGCCTAGTGTTTTTCATGCAAATGCCGACCGCGTTCGACGCGCCCGTCGTTTTCGAGTTGATGCTACACACCGCCCAACGGTTGAGTGAATTGCTGGGCGGGGAGCTGCGAGACGACAGCCGAAATGCTTTGCAGGCAAGCAAGCTCACCGAGCTGCGTCAGCTCGTCGCGGGGGCATGAATAAAACAGTCTCGACCGAGGAGCGTATTGAGCAACTACGCAACGAGATCAACGAGCACGATCATCGCTACCACGTGCTCGATGAACCCACCATTTCAGACGCCGAATATGACCGCTTGATGCGCGAGTTGCAAGCGCTGGAATCACGCTACTCCCACCTTATTACTAAAGACTCTCCGACCCAGCGCGTCGGGGCCAAGCCAGTGACGGCGTTTGGAGAAGTCCGCCACGAAGTGCCTATGCTATCGTTATCCAACGCTTTCGATGAAAAAGAAGTCGCTGATTTCGACCGTCGTGTGCAGGAACGTCTGGGGGCTGAAAGCGTCGAGTATGCGGCAGAGCCCAAGCTGGACGGGCTTGCCATCAGTCTGCTTTACCGGGATGGCCTCTTGCATCGCGCGGCTACCCGTGGCGATGGTGTTCGGGGCGAAGACGTCACGGAAAACGTGCGCACCATACCCAGCGTCCCCTTGCGGTTGCGCGCTCGGGGATATCCTCGCTTGCTGGAGGTACGGGGGGAGGTTTATATGACCAAGGAGGGCTTTGGATCCCTAAACCGGAAACAAGGCCAGGCGGGTGAGAAGATTTTCGCCAACCCTCGCAACGCGGCTGCGGGCAGTCTCCGGCAATTGGATCCGCGCATCACCGCGAGCCGGCCGCTGTGCATGTTCTGCTACGGCATAGGCCGGGTCGAGGGCAACCCGCTGCCCAAGCGCCACAGCGAGATCATAGCTCGCTTAGGCGAGTGGGGGCTAAGGATCCAACCCGAGATAGCCGTGGTTGAGGGCGCCCAAGGCTGCCTCGGCTATTACCGCACGATGCTGCAACGGCGGGATGTTCTCGACTACGCCACAGACGGGGTGGTATACAAAGTCAATGATCTGCCGAGCCAAGCGATCCTCGGCCACGTCGCCCGAGCCCCGCGTTGGGCCGTTGCCCACAAGTTCCCGCCCCAGGAGGCGTTGACCACCGTCAACGGCATTGAAGTGCGGGTGGGACGTACCGGGGCCTTGACTCCCGTGGCGCGTTTGCGGCCCGTAGTCGTCGGCGGAGTCACCGTCACCAACGCGACCTTGCACAACGAGGATGAGCTGCGGCGCAAGGATATCCGGGTCGGCGATACGGTGGTGGTGAGGCGAGCGGGCGATGTGATCCCGGAGGTGGTGCGGACCCTCAAAGAGAAGCGCCCCCCAGGAGCCGCGGCATTTGAATTTCCCACCCAATGCCCGGTCTGCGGTTCGGAGGTGATCCGAGCAGCGGGGGAAGCGGTTGCGCGCTGTAGTGGCGGCTTGTTTTGTCCCGCGCAGCAAGTGCAGACAATGCTGCATTTTGCCTCGCGCCGCGCGCTGGATATCGAGGGTTTGGGCGAGAAGCGGGTGGCCCAACTGGTGGCACGGGGGTGGATCGCAAACGTGGCCGATCTCTACCAGTTGGATGCCGATCGACTCTCCGCCCTGGAAAGTATGGGACCCAAGTCGGCGACAAACCTGGTGGCGGCCTTGAGCAAAAGCAAATCGACGACCTTCGCCAATTTCTTGTATGCGCTAGGTATACGCGACGTTGGCGAGGCTACTGCCGCAGCGCTCTCGATTCACTTTGCCAGCCTTGAGGAATTGATGGCGGCGAACGAAGAAGCGCTCCAAGCCGTGCCCGATGTCGGGCCCGTGGTGGCACAGCACATCGCGGCTTTTTTTCGACAGCCCCACAACCGAGAGATCATAGCCCGGCTGCTTGCAGCCGGAATGCATTGGACAACGCACAGATCGCAAGAAAAAGGCATCCAGCCCCTGGCCGGACTTTCCTTCGTGCTCACCGGGACCTTAGAGACGCTGTCCCGCGAAGAGGCGAAGCACCGCTTGGGATCCCTGGGAGCGCAGGTCAGCGGCAGCGTTTCCAGTAAGACCAGTTACGTCGTCGTGGGAAAAGACCCCGGATCAAAGCTTGCTAAAGCTCAGGAGCTGGGGGTGCGCCTGATACAAGAGGCCGAGCTGCTGGCGATCCTAGTGTAGTGTCCAATAAATAGATGGTTTTATGATACGAATCCAATTCTGCCAATTCGTGCCCAGAATGAGCCAGATTGCGAGTCTTCTGGGAGCAGAACAGAGAAAAGTAAATAACCAGTTATTT
>JBOIEG010001311.1:0-2210 GCA_050740915.1 Gammaproteobacteria bacterium
AGGTAGGGTGTGTCACGATCGCATTGACGGAAGTGGCTCATGCACGCTCGCTCATTGAATCCATTGCCGATCCGATCGGTTTGCACATCAAAAGTTCCGCCTTAAGTCCGACAGGCTCCTAGGGCCGCGGGAAAGGCACGAAAGTCCTTAGGCAAGACCATCGCTCAAAGCCAAGGCGGTATTGGCAAAGTCTAACAGGCCATCGAGTCGGTGCTCAATGATTTCTACCATGATGTCGAGATCGAGATCTTGGTACTGGTGCACCAGGATGTTGCGGAAACCCACCATCGCCCGGAGGCTCGCCATCATCGCTTCATCGATCAGCCCAGCGCGCTGCAATAACGAGAAACTGTCCTTGCTGTCCTGAGGCAGCCCCAGCTTTTTGGTCTTGATCAAGTGATTGGCGATGTCGATGCAGAGCTCACAGGCACGCTGCACGTTCAAGGCGATCGCATCCTGCTTGAGATAATCTTCCTTGAAGGATAGCTCGCCTCTCATGGCGTAGTACTTTCGAACCTGCGCGATACAACGCTCGATACTGACCTTCTTGTTCAAGACAACCTGATTCATACGTTATAAAACCGGCCGCTGTGCAGCCCTTCCGCCAGGATCTCCGCCCGTTCCTTGCTGAGCTTCTGATAAAAGGACAACACTAGCATCTCAAACTCGTCCGCCCCGTAGGCGTCACCGGTATAGATGCGGCGGTCAACGCTGATGATCTCCTTTTGAACGACGGTCGAGACCTCCCGCAGATCGATCAGGTCAACCGACTTATTGAGCGAAGACTCCAGCTCAGTCCATAACGGGCTCATCATCAGCATGCGGCTTACCCTCGCTTGTTCCGGCGGGAGCAGCAAGGCAATGTCCACATCGCTGTCCGGCCATTCGTCTTCGGTGCCGTACGAGCCAAAGAGATAGATCGCCTGGGTATCCGGATAATGGCGCAACACAGGCTGAATGATAACGTTCGATTCGATCACACCGTCCCCACGATGTCTTAAAAACTCGTGGCTCCGCAAGTATAGCCGGATAGCCGTCATTTCGGCATGGATCGCCGCGATCCACGAGGATGTGCTTCGTGACCGCCAATAAAGCACTATTCGGTGAGGACCGCCGCGATCAGAAAAAAAATACCCCTACGCC
This sequence comes from Gammaproteobacteria bacterium, assembly GCA_050740915.1. Lineage (GTDB taxonomy): Bacteria > Pseudomonadota > Gammaproteobacteria > JBOHHR01 > JBOHHR01 > JBOHHR01. The sequence goes on from JBOIEG010001311.1 coordinate 1,144, forward strand.
TGCAAATCCGTGGCTAAGCGGGCCGCGAGTGTCTCAAGCCGGCGCTAAGGCTGGGTCTCGGCGGTGGGGGGGATGGCGGCGGGGCTGTGGACTGTATCACTAATATATCGGGCCTGGCTCCTTTAACCAGGCCCTTGTTTTCGGCTCATTGTTTTTATTTCAGTGGCCTTACGCCGCCCCTGCGACCCAGGCCGAAAGCGATCCGATACACGTCCGGCATCTGGATGCGCCCGTCTCCCATACGCTGGATCAGTCCGAGCCCCTCCAAGTCTTGAAAAATACCCTCCGGCCCTTCGTCCAGATGCTGCGGCGGCAATTTAACCTCATCGCCTTGCCCGGCGAGGTTGCGCAGTTTATCGATTGTCTTTTCCCTGCTCCATAACGACAGGATTTCCTCGGCGCTACATGGAACAGTGATTTGACCAGACAACGGTTTCATGAGCAGCTCGACCCACGGATAATCTTCACGTATCTCATTGACGCGAATGCGGGAAGCTTCCTGCACACCGGTCTGAATAGCCTTGTAATGCAGTGGATAAAGCCATTCCTCGGGAACTTCAAGCATTGCAGCGTGCCGCAAGGCAGCGCAGTAACTGCGCGGGCTAACTTGGTCGCGCCCATCCAACAGATGATTGGGCAGCCACGTATAGGGGAATCCCCGCTTGTATCCACTGGGGCCGCTGGCCATAGCAGGCCCGGCAATGGCGTGAAAAACATCTTTTTGTATGTCTTCCTCGGTACGCAAGGCGTGCGGCAATATCCAAGCCTTGCTTTCCGCATCTTGGTTCCACAAAAGGCTGAACACCCGGTGGCAATGGTTGCGAAAAACTTCGCCCAAGGCTGGGGCATTGCCGAGGCATTGAAACAGAAGCGCGTAGAGATCGACACGTCGCCAAGTCAGCGCCACTTTTCGTGCGAGTAGCTTGGACGAGTCGGGAAAAGCTAGGAGCCTGTCGGACTTAGGTTGAACACCAAAGCCATAACGTACGTGTTGAGCGCCAAAATCGAGGTTCGGGTGGTCATCAAGGCAATCGACTCCGTGAGTTGATGATGGACAGACTCTTCTC
>JBOIEG010001312.1:0-5920 GCA_050740915.1 Gammaproteobacteria bacterium
ATCGCGATACCCATCACATCAGCGTCACTGATTTCCAGTTTCCTCATAACGGAACCTCCCGTCGGCCACAGAGATACCGTTAGTGTAACAAGACTATGCGACATTGTTTAAGACGCTATGTATAATACCGTATGCTTAAGACCGAAGGTGTCGAAGCGCCCAGAAGGTCCAGGTAGGCGTCATAATTGCTGCGTTCATCGAAGTCGGAGAACAGCACACCCCGCAGCACTTGGCGATTCACGTGATCAACGGTATTAAAGCCAAAAAACCCATACTTGTAATCCCCGATCCAGGCGCTGCCTCCCATTCGGAGCGTGAGGTGTTCGTTGAACTTATGCGAGCCTTTGAGATAGAAGGCGTAGATGTCATAGCCGCCGTTCAGGCCCGGACCCGTGAAAGAGCGACTTATCGGAACAGCGGCGGGGCGGTTGTCGAGCGCTGGAAAACTTCCGGAACTAACCTGTTCCTGGTTCCTGTACTCAAAAGTAAAATTCAGTTCGGTGTCATCCGATGGCCGCCAAGTCACTGAAGGTGTAAGAAAGATGCGGTTTTCGGACACGAAATCTTGAAACGTGTTCCTGTCCAGATACTCGAGGTTGAAACGGTATAACAGGGAATGGTCCTCGGTCACGGGCCCGGTCGTATCGAGGGTGGTGCGATAGAAGTCGTAGGAACCAAATTGCTGTTACAGGGAATAATAGGGTTCTGCCAAGGGTTGCTTGGTAACGACATTCACCAGGCCACCGGGTTCGACGCGGCCGTACAAGATCGCCGCTGGCCCTTTTAGAACTTCAACGCGCTCTGCGTTGGCGATAGGTATGGTGAGAAAATAAACCCTCAAGCCATCGCGGAATTGCTGTGCCGTGAATCCGCGGGAAAGAAATCCGGCATAGTCAAAGGCCGTACCGACCGCACGCACGCTGCTCACGTTTTGTACCGTATCCTCCACCCGAACCGCCTGCTGGTCGCGTAAGACCTGCTGCGGCACCACCTGAATCGAAAACGGAGTTTCCAGGATGGGCGTGTCGGTTTTGGTGGCGGTGCTGGCTTTATAGGCAGTGTAGCTCAGATCCTCCCGCGGTCGAGCGGTCACCGTCATCTCCGGCAGCACCGTTGGCCCTTGCTCGTCTTTCCTGACCGGTGCTTGGGGCTTCTTCGGCGCCGGCTCCGTGGCCCCGGCATACTCCATGTCCCCCGCCTCCGCGACCAGACGTTCCAGCGGATCCACCGGCGCGGCTGGTTCGATGGTCACCGTGTTCGAGTCCACGAAGCGGTAGGCGATGCCGCTCCCTTCGAGCAGTCGCGCGACGCCCTGCTCTGGGGTCAGGGTGCCCGTGAGTCCGGCAGAGCGCGCGCTACGGACGAGATCAGTCTTGAAAATAAGCTTGAGATCCGTCTGCGCGGCGAATTCCATGAGCGCATCCTCCAGCGACCCCGCCGGGATGGCATAGCTCTGTACCGGGCCTTCGGCCCAGGTCGGTCGCCAGATCCCCAAGACTACAAGCGCGAGCGCGAGGGCCATTTGTACCGAGGGCTTGGCTCGCCTTGCGGAGATCGTGCGGGCAGGTGCTGGTGCGTTGTAGTGGACTTGTTTTCCAAGGAATTGGGTTTTAGAGCTCATCGATTTCCCCCCTTTTGTTGGTCTAAAAAAGTTGCTCTCATGAATTAAGTCGCATGAGGGGAAAAATCATGAACGCCGGAAGGCTTTGGCCTCAGAGGACGATCCGCCGCATGCGGCCATCACCCGTTCGGCGGAACGCCCGCAAGGGGCTTCCGCCCTACCATTCCGCTTTACGCGCGTTGAGGATGAAACCCGCAAAGGCGGCGGACATGATGCGGGTGCCCACCGTTACGGACATTTGGTGGGCACAGAAGGCGTGCCCACCCTACCGCGCTGCGGGCGCTTCTTCCACGGCGAGCGCAGCAGGGCTGGGTCCGCATAATGCGGCGGTAACCAAAAGGATCGCGAACAGACCCGCAGGGGCATGAGTATTAGCTATCGTGGGCATTTTTTTCTAGCAGGCCGGCGGTAAGGCTCCGGACGAAATAAGGGCATTATTATAAGCGCATGATGTTTCAATAAAACTGCGACAAATTGTCGCACCCACCGAGCGGCTGTGAATTCCACGCCGGCTCAGCCGGCACCGATTGCCTTGCTATCGAAGTGGATGGCGTTATCTGCCCTCGCGGTGATTTGCGGAACTGTCCGATCCGCTGCGTACGGTCGGTTAAGTGTCGTTATAATTGGAATACACACCGTGTTGTGACATTATCGATTACCTATGAATATTGAAAACCGCGTCACCATCGACTCTGATATCTGCCATGGCAAGCCCTGCATTCGGGGCTTGCGTTATCCCGTCGAGACGATCCTGGAACTCTTGAGTTCTGGGATGAGCATCGACGAGCTACTCGTGGACTACAAAGATCTGGAACGCGAGGATATTCTCGCCGCCCTCGCTTTCGCGGCGAGGCTCGCGCAAGTAAAGCGCATTCAACCCCACGCGGCGTGAAATTCATCGTTGATGCACAGCTCCCGCGACGGCTTGCGCTGTGTCTGCGGGAGGCGGGTTACGACGCCGTTCACACCTTGGATCTGCCGCATGGAAACCGCACTACGGATACAGAGATCAACCGCCTCTCCGAACTGGAAACCCGCGTGGTCGTCACCAAGGATGCCGATTTCGTCAACTCGTTTATCGTCGCCCACAGGCCGTACAAACTTCTCTTAGTGTCCACAGGAAATATCACTAACGCCGAGTTGGAAGCCCTGTTCCTGGTCCACGCGCCCAGTATCGCCGCCGCGTTTATTACTCACTCTTTCATCGAGTTCGATGCCCCGCCCCTTCCCCGGATTCCATTGCATTTCATCCGCGCTACGCTGGCTGTCGACTGGGTCGTCACCCGCCCGCGCTCCGTCGTGAACGTGCTGTCCGACATGATGCTCTCCATCTTGATCAACAAAACGAGATCAGCGCCCGACAGCGCGCCGTTCGCAGAGTGACTCGTGCTGGTGTCAAGTTTGAAGGGGCAACTCACAGATGGTAGGTTGGGGTGAGCTTGCGAACCCCAACATAAGCCAACGGCCATGCGATACCGGCGTAGTAACATCGGCGGAGGCACCTATTTTTCCACGGTGAACCTGGCCGAGCGTTCGCGGCGTTTGTTGGTGGACCATATCGATCTCCTGCGCGATGCCCTTCGCATCGTAAAACAGCGCCACCTGTTCCACATTGACGCTATGGTGGTGTTGCCCGACCATTTACACGCCATTTGGACGTTGCCGCCCGGCGACGTCGATTACTCGACCCGATGGATGTTGATCAAAGCCGGATTTTCCCGGCGGTTGCCGAACGGCGAACGCATCAACGCCAGCCGGCGTAGCAAGGGGGAACGCGGAGTATGGCAACGCCGGTACTGGGAACACACCGTCCGCGACGAGGAAGATTTTCGCCGCCACGTGGATTATGTCCATTACAATCCTGTCAAGCACGGGTATGTCACGCGCCCTTCGGGGTGGCCCCATTCCAGCATCCACCGGTATATCGGAAGCGGAATATTGCCGCCCGCTTGGGGCGCCGCCATTGGATCCCTCGATGACGGCGCGTTCGGAGAATCGCGGTAGGTTGGGGTGATGCAGGAACCCCAACGCAACCCCGGCCGCCGCGAAATGTTGGGGTTCGTACCTCACCCCAACCTACGTTCACTGCCGGTTAGGCCGATCAGCACGAACAAAAACCCAACCGTCAGGGCCAGGCAACGATGCACCCTGAGCCAGAGTGGGCAAAGCTTGAAACGACCGACCTGCTTCCCTGACCGAGTGATGGCATGAGAACCATGCAAAGGCGCCTTGGAAGGGAGGCGGAATGCTGTGTTTATAGCCAGGCTTAAAACTCCACCCGGATCGATCCCAGCACGGTCAGTGGCGCCCCGGGCCAGATGGCGTTCCGTGGTGCGTTGTTGGAGTTGCGATCCGCGTTTTCGTAATACTCCTTGTCGAGCAGGTTTCGAATGTTCAACTGGGCAATGAGGCGCGAGGGTCCGATCTTCCACCGGTACGCCGCCAGGGCGTCGAGCCGCGCGTAGCCGGGAAGCTGGAAGGTGTTTTCGTTGTCGCCTTCCTGCTGGCCATTGGCGAACACGCCCACTCCGAAGCTCAGTCCGTCCGCGCTGTAGCCGTTGACGTCGTACTTGAGCCACAGGCTGCCGCTGTGCAACGGGGCGTTCGCCAGTAGGTTTCCCTGGAGTCCGCGGCTGTCCTCCGTGATCTCGGCGTCGGTGTAGGCGTAGCTGCCGATGAGGCTCAGGGTGTCGGTGACCCGGCCCGCGATGTCGAGCTCGACGCCTTGACTGCGCGCCTCGCCGATCGGAACGGTATCGAATGGATCTTCCGCGGTGAATAGATCAGGCGTCAAGAGGTTCCCTTTGGTCAGGTGGAAATAAGCCAGCGTCGCCGTGACCCCGCTTTCGAAGAGCTGGGTCTTGAGCCCCGCTTCAAACTGTTCGCCGGTCTGCGGTGCATGCGGCTCGCCGGTGGCCGATCGCCCGTTGTTCGTACCAAAGGATTGCACCCAGTTACCGTAAACCCCTAACCAGGGCCAGGGTTGATAGAGAAGCCCGACCCTGGGACTGAACTCCTCGTCCTTTCGTTCATCATCGAGTCTGATGGCGTCGATGGAGATGTCGCTGTCTCCTCGGGCAAGGGTAGCCCAGTCATAGCGGCCACCAGCCAGGATATGGAGCTTATCCCACAGGGTGATGTGATCCTGGAAATACACGCCATACTGTTCTTGCTCGTCTTGAGATAAGGACGCCAAGGGTAGATTCTCTATATTGAATACCGCGGGATCGATCCCATAGCGGGGATTGAAGATATCGATTGCGAGCGCCGGGTCCGGATTCTCGAAGTCCTGAAATAGGAACAGAAGCTGTCGCGAAAATCGAAAGTAGTCAAAGCCCACGAGTGCCTCATGGTGCGTGTCCCAGAGCGTGAACTTGCCGGTCAGGTCCAGGTTCGTTTGGTAACCGTCGTCGTTGAGACCGTAACGCGTAGCGACCCGATCCAGTGTGCGATTGTCGGCGCGAACGCCGGCCGGATTGAAGTCTGGCTCCAAATGGTCATGGAACGCGGCCAGGAACCGGTTGGTCAGGGTCCAGGAGTCGTTGAAACGATGGCTGAGGTTGAAGCCGAGGCAAATACGATCAAAGGTCTCGCTGGGGTCGTTGGGATCCTGAAACGAACGGCTGATGGGGACAGGCGCCGAGCGCGTACCGATGGCCGGGATCCCGAAGTAGTCCACATGCGTGTCATCGTGAATATACTCCAGATCGACAGTCGCCTCCGTGGCGCTCGTCGGCCGCCAGGTCAGGCTGGGGTACAAGACCACGCGCTCAAGGTCGTGGAAGTCCCGGAAGGAGTCGTTGTTCTGATAGGCACCCGTGAAACGGTACAAGAGGGACCTATCCTGGTTCAGGGGACCGGTCGCATCCCACTGCGTGCGAAAAAAGTCATAGGACCCGAATTGCTGCTCGGCGGAATAATAGGGCGCGTCCAATGGCTTCTTGGTGACGAGGTTTATCAAGCCTCCCGGCTCGCTGCGCCCGTAAAGGACCGCCGCGGGACCTTTGAGCACCTCGATGCGTTCCGCCGTCACGGTATCAAAGGTGGTGAAGTTGAGCTCCAGGCCATTCCGGAAAATACCGCCGTCGTTGAAGCCGCGGATGACGAAACCATCGGCGTAACCCGATAGCCCAATGGTGCGGACGCCGCTGACATTTTCCACGGCGTTCTTGATCTGAGAGGCTGTGAAAAAACCTCCTGGGACAGGGGAATGATGAGAAGGGAGCTGGTAAAATAGCGGGAACACAACTGAAGCAACGGTATCCCTCATGGCAGACGAAGCATCCAGGGCTTTATTTG
>JBOIEG010001313.1:0-5327 GCA_050740915.1 Gammaproteobacteria bacterium
CAGGTAGGGTGTGTCACGATCGCATTGACGGAAGTGGCTCATGCACGCTCGCTCATTGAATCCATTGCCGATCCGATCGGTTTGCACATCAAAAGTTCCGCCTTAAGTCCGACAGGCTCCTAGGGAGTAAGGTGCGCATAGAAACGCGAAGGATCGCATTGTTAACGATGGCCGCGGTATACTGAATAAAAATGATCGGTCCCCGCTCGGCAACGATCGTACCCGACCATGCGCCAGTGACAGCGACTTTCGATTTCTAGAGTGCGGTGCTCGATCAACCTATTGGCGAAGAAACGAGCGTGGCTATCAAAAATCATGACCCAAATCCAAGACCAAGCTTTGCCGGAGAATGCTCAGATTGGCGTCTACGCGGTCAAAACCGTGCTGAGCGTCGACCGGTTCAGCATCACCTATCGTGCCTGGAACAGCCACCTCAACGTACTGTTAACGCTCCAGGAATACTTTCCAGCCGACATTGTTGTGCGCCGCGAAGACGGGCGTACCGTTGGCCCGCAGTCCGAAAGCGGGCGGGCTAGCTATGAGGCTGGGCTGGCGAGCTTTTTGGAACAGGGCAAAGTCCTGGGACAGATCGAACATCGCAACCTTGTGCGCGTGCATAATGCGCTGGAGGCTAATGGAACCGCCTATCTCATCATGGACGACGAGGATGGCATCCCCCTCCCAAGACGCTGTGATCCGCCGGCCTCGCTCACTGAAGCAGAATTGAAAGCCATCCTGTTGGCCCTGTTAGATGGCCTTCAAAAAGTGCATGAGAGCGGCGCTGTGCACGGGAACATCCATCCTGCTAACATCCGGATAAGGGGAGACGGACAACCCGTGCTGACTGATTTCGCGACCGCTCGGCTAGCCACTCTCTCCTGCGGCGGCGCGTCACTGCGCGAGCTGAGTGCCGACTATGCCCCGGCCGAGCAATACGATTCGGTTAATCGGCCCGAACCGGCGATCGATCTGTACGCCCTGGGGGCGACCATGTACCGCTGTATCACGCACGCTGAACCGGTACCGGCGCGTGATCGCGTGTACGCATTGCGGAATGGACAACCCGACCCCCTCGGGTTTCGGGTAGGAGGCCTCCCCTACAGCGAGGGGTTGCTGAAGGCGATCGAATGGTTGCTCTGCCCGCAAGCCAAGGATAGACCGCAATCGGCCTCCGAGGTTTTGGCGGCATTGAAACCTCAGCTTGAGGAAGCCCAAACAACGGAGAAGTCTCACCAACAGGAAGAGACTGGTCATCCACGCGACATCGAGTCTCCTGCCACGGCCAGCCCACGCGCTGGTTCGTGGATCGGCGCAGTGTTCGGAGTTGCCGCCCTAGTCTGTCTTGGGCTTTGGTATCTCCAGCAGGACAAACAACGACCAGAAACAGTCCCTCTAGACACAACGGCGCCGGTTTTGACAGACCAAGACAAGAGTACGGGGCAGCCGAAAAAAAGCGCAGTAGCCCCTGCCGAATCGCGGGTAGACTCCAAGACGCCAGCGCCGAAAGAACTGGCGATAAGTTCCCCACCGCCTTTGAAGACCGAGCCCCTTCAGACCAGCAAGCCTGGCGCTAGAACTAAGCCTCTCGGTGACTCAGCGACTGCGCCGAACGCAGGGACAGACATGGCGCGGCAATCCCCACCAAAGGCGCTAGCCGGCTCCCAACCAGACAGGCGGCAGGTTGCGACCAAGACCGCCCTTAGTGAGGACACGATAAAATGGCATATAGCAGCCGCCGAAGAGGATCTCGCGGCCCAGCGTCTCACTACCCCGGCTGGGGACAATGCGTATCAGCATTACCAGGCTGTGTTAGCTGCCGAACCCGGGCATACACAGGCCCGCGAGGGGATTCAGCGCGTCGTCGATCAGTATGTCTGGCTTATCCGAAAAGTCGCACAAGAAGGTCACCTCGATCGAGCTCTGGTTTATCTCAAGAGGGCGGAGACCGTCTTGCCATCCGCGCCAAGCTTACAGAGCTTGCGCAAAGAACTAACCGCGACTGAGCGAGACCATTAATTTGGGCGAACGAAGGCCGTGGAAGAGTTTGGATCAAGAATATCGAGCTCTCTTATGTGCCGTTCCGATAACTGACGACCGACCTCACAGCTTAAGCGCGAAGGATCTGCACCACGGCCCACAAGGCCGATTCGAGCGCCCCTTGCATCCACGTATGTGCATGTGTTAGGGAGGCGTGTTCCATGAAGGTTGGTCATTATGGGGGGTTCGTGCTCATCGCCCTCGCGTCCTTCCTTAGCGGTTGCACGAGTAAATTGGTTCGAGACTTGCCCCAAGATACGACGCGAACGGGCCAGTGACTGAGCAATCGGCTTGGGAAGCCGCGGTCGCGCCACCCGGATCAAGCCTTTATTATAGCAACCTGCACCTTGCGCCCGAGAAAAAACACGCGCTTCTGGCCTTGCACGTGCTTTGGATGCAGCTGGAGGAGATCCTGCACGGAGCCAGCGACCCCGGTGTGGGCCGCATAAAGCTTCAGTGGTGGCGAGAGGAGATCGAGCGCGCGTTTCGCGGGGAGGCTCGACATCCCACCGCGGTAGTGCTTGCGCGATCCTTCAGCTGCTTCGCCTTGAGCGAGCGGCCATTTCGCGATGCCATCGATGCCGTCGACACAGAGCTAAGCCACGCCGGCCATCCCACGTTCGCCTCGCTGGAACCTTTTCTCGAGCAGATGGGTACCTTATGGGCTTTGTCCGCACTCATCAATGGTTACCGCGATGAGCGCACGCCGGACGCGTTAAAACAACTGGGAAGCGCCTGCGAATTGACCTTTCTTATCCAAAACCTGCCGCGCGATATGGCGCGGGGCCGGCCACATCTGCCGCTCGATGAAGCCGAGCGGGCAGAAGTACACCTCGATCAGCCGGTGAATGCAAACGACCGGGATGCCTTACGCCGTTTCGTCGAAACCCAGGCCAAGCGGGCTTCCGAGCGTTTACAAGAATCGCTGGAAAGATTGCCAGCAAGAGACCGTCTATTTCAGCTCCATAGTCTCATTCTTGGAAACGTTTACCGCGCCACCCTGCAAGAGATCGCGAAAGATGGTTTTCGCGTCGGGGAACATCACATCGCGCTTACGCCACTGCGCAAACTTTGGATCGGCTGGTCAACCCGGCGCAAAGAAACAGTGCGCTCTCGTCGTTGATGACGAGGAGGGATCGGCCATGGCTCTATGACCGCATGCCATAGAAATATCATTAGTGATAATTGATATTTCTATACATGAATGGCGGGATACTGCATGATTGAACGCCCTCTCGAAAAATTGGGCTTGACCCGGCTCATGGCGCTGTTCCCGGTGACGACCATTCTCGGGCCGCGTCAGTCCGGCAAGTCTACCCTGGCGCGGGAATTCGTGGCTGACCACGTCTTCGAGTTGGAGAATCCGCGCGACATGGCCTTGCTAGCCCAACCGCAGTTGGCATTGGAGCCGCTGTCCGGTTTAATCGAAATTGACGAGATCCAGCGGGCCCCTGATCTTTTCCCGCTGCTGCGACATTTTGTCGACACGCGCCCGGACCAGCGCTACTTGATCTTGGCCAGTGCCTCGCGCGATCTGATCCGGCAGTCCTCTGAGTCACTTGCCGGTCGGATCGGCTTTCACGAGTTCGGCGGCTTTCGATTGTCCGACATTGGGGCTGACCATTGGCGACGGCTCTGGATGCGGGGCGGGTTATCACCGGCGTTTACGGCGCGTTCCGACGACGACAGCTATCTTTGGCGGGAGCAATATATTGCCACATTCCTCGAACGCGACATCCCACAATTGGGCATTACCATTCCGGCTGCCACCGTACGGCGGTTCTGGACCATGCTCTGTCATTACCACGGGCAAGTGCTCAACCACGCAGAGCTCGCCCGTGCATTCGGGATTTCCGATATGAGTGTACGGCGCTACCTCGACATCCTCGAAGGCACGTTCATGGTCCGCCTACTGCGCCCTTGGCATACGAACACCCGCAAGCGGTTAGTGAAGCGTCCCAAGGTCTATGTGCGCGACACGGGCCTGTTGCACGGCTTACTCGCGATCCGCTCGGAACGCGATCTGGCTAGCCACAACAAGCTCGGCGCCTCCTGGGAGGGCTTCGCCCTCGAAGTGGCCGCCCGCGCCTGCGGCAAGCGCCCCGAGGAACTGGCCTTCTGGTCTACCCACGCCGGCGCCGAGGTCGATCTATTCTGGCAGGAACACGGGAAGAACTGGGTGGCCGAGATCAAATACGCTGACGCACCGCGACTCACCCCGTCGATGAGCAGCGCTTTTCAGGATTTGGAACTTGAACACCTCTGGGTTTTATACCCCGGCGACCGGGCGTATCCTTTGGCGGCAAAAATTACGACGCTACCCATTGGTGGGCTTGGTGCGACCTGGCCCTATCCCTGATACGATCAAAACCATCAGCGCCTTCCATCCAGTCACCCAAGCCGCACGAAACGGTGAAACGACGAGTACGGCCAGTCCCGAACCCGTTCTACATGCCCGTGTTTGACCGGATTGAAGTGTAATCGACGTGCCGGGCGTAGTTCTGATCGTCGTGCAGCGTATGCTCCCAGCAGCGCCGCTGCCAGATCCCGCGTTCGGCCTTGGCGATGCGGCTTGCGGAGCGGCGCTCGCTTCGGGGTAAGTGGCGTGAAAAGAGGCTCTTAATTAACCGCAGCCGCAGGGCATAGTCGGCATCCCCTTCAGGCAGCGAGAAGATCGCGTGCAAGTGGTCGGGCAGCACCACGATAGCATCTACCGTAAACGGGTGCCGCGCCCGCCCATACCGAAAGGCGGCGCGTAAGAGATCGATGTGATCGGTCAACAGCCGCAAGCGCCGCTCGGCGAGATTGAAAGTGAAGAAATAGCTCCCGCCGACGAGCAGGCTGCGCCGATAGTTAACCATCGGCGCATCATATCAAGGCTCGTGAATGTGATGGGTATCGCTACGCTCACGCGGGTTTTGCCTGACGCCAGCGGCTCGAGCGCTTTGCCCACGGCTGGCTAGGCGGTAACCCGCTTTTTCCCCCCAAGCCGACCGCACCTTCCTCACCGCGCCGAATCGGGGTCCGGCTCGGTGCGCGGAGTTACCGCAATAGTGTCCCACTCAATTGCGCACCGGATCTCACCCGGAAGGCCCATGCAAAAACCACTGGCATCGGGGAAATTTCTAAAGCCCGCTGAGAAGGTAGGATCATTTGGATTTATCGGCCCTAGGAGCCTGTCGGACTTAAGGCGGAACTTTTGATGTGCAAACCGATCGGATCGGCAATGGATTCAATGAGCGAGCGTGCATGAGCCACTTCCGTCAATGCGATCGTGACACACCCTACCT
>JBOIEG010001314.1:0-9147 GCA_050740915.1 Gammaproteobacteria bacterium
TGGGGCGAATTGGCGGGTTTTGCGAGGGCTAGGCGACATTCCACCCGCGCTTGTCTCACCGGCGCCGGTATCCCCTCTCGGCGGCTTATCGCCGCGAATATCGAAAAATTCACAACCTCTGAGAGAAGCTATAATCGCCTTAATGCCTTATTTAGACGAATCGCTTCGAAAACCTCAGGACGCACACATGAAAGTAAGACACATCCCCCATCACATCTCACATCAGTTTGACCGTGAGCTGGAAGACATTCGGTCCAAAGTATTTCACATGGGCGGATTGGTGGAGCAGCAACTTATCAACGCCATCCAGGCCCTAGAGCTGGGAAATACTGAGCTTGCCGAGCGCGTTCTGGGCGGCGATTTCAAAGTAAACGCCTTGGAAGTCAACATCGATGAGGAATGCACGCGCATCCTGGTGCGGCGTCAGCCCGCCGCCACCGATCTGCGCCTGGTCTTGGCTGTGGGCAAAATCATTACCGATCTGGAGCGCATCGGCGATGAATCGGAAAAAATCGGCCGCTTCGTATTGCACCTCATGGAATCCGAGGGTCCAAAGGCCTATTACGTGGGCGTCGTGGCGATGGGCAAGCACGTGCGCACGATGCTGCACGCATCCTTAGATGCCTTCGCGCGAATGGATCCCGAAGCCGCCTTGGAGGTCGCCAAAGAGGATCCCAAAGTAGACGATGAATACGACGCCATCATGCGCCAACTGATCACGTACATGATGGAAGATCCACGCAGCATCACTCGCGTGTTGGACGTGGTCTGGATCGTTCGTGCTTTAGAGCGCATCGGTGATCACGCAGATAATATTTCCGAAAACGTGATTTATCTGGTCAAGGGCAAAGATGTTCGCCATATCGGTTTGCAAGCGATGGAGAAAGAAGTACGCGCAGAGCAGGGGGAGATCGGGGGCGAAATCGGTTAATGAGCACTTCGAAAAATTCCATCCGTGGAATTTTTCGAATCATATCCCTATACCGCCGGACACTTCGAATTAATCGAAGTACCCTTAGCAACGAGCATTGCAAGAGAACGTAGCCCTTGAGATCCGAGTTACACCTTAATCCGCTTCCTGCCCGATCCCGTTTCGGCCTTTCTCTGTCTACGCCGCAGAAACAAATGGACACCGAACAGCAGCAGGATCGCTACCATTCCCGCGGCTAGAAAGCTCATGGGAGCTACCGTGTTTGGAGAATCCTCTCCCTCCCAGGCACCGATGATAGAGGGCTCACCGGAGGTTACCCATACCGGGATCTTGCGTTGATAGTATTCTTTGGTCCATAAAGGCGTGGTGTCCTCGCCTTTCATCTTTGGCATTCCCTCCTCGCCGAGATAAGACTCGTAGACGATCATCGTCATACCACCGCCGGGGTTCATCCCATCGGTAGCGCTCGCACGCTCGAAATGATCATGCATCATCCACACCCCGGGCCCGTAACTGTGCAACCCGTCATTGCGGGTGTTGAGCTCAACGTCGTAACGCTGCAGCGGCGCCAAATCGAACACGTCGCGCATGATCTGAGCCCCGGCAGGCATCTCCACGCCATCCGCGTGGGTGAGCTTAACCTTATGGCCATGGGTGTGGATCGCCACCATCTCGTCGGATGCGTTTAAAACGCGCAGTTTGATATTCTGATTTGGCTGCACCACGATCAGAGACTCCCGCTCGCTATAGGGGCCAGAAAGGCCGTTGACCATGTAATAGTCCGTCGTCGCTTCGGTGATGTCATAGTCCACGTGCATGGCGCGCGCCAGCGCCCGCGGGTCGTTCGAGGTCTGTATGATCTCGTGCAGCTCGCGGTCGGCGCCCTGATACTGTAGGTCGTACTCCTGCTGGTATTTTTCGCGCACGGCGACAGAGGGACTACGCACCTGTCCGGCGCCGATGTTTAAGGTCTGCACCCAGTTATTCGGCCGGTTTTCTTCCACCACAATCATCCCGATGAGCCCCATGCTGATATGGATATGCGGCTGGACGTGGCAGTGGTAGGCCATGGTGCCCGCTTGCCTCGGCGTCATTTCGTAGGTTCGGTTTTTGCCGGGTAATATCAACCTCTCACTGATCTCGGGCACGCCGTCATTTCCCTCGCCGTTGGCTTTTTTAAACGGATGATCGACCCCGTGAAAGTGGATGGTGTGGGGGAAATAATGCGAATTCTCCAACGTGACCTCTATCGTGTCGCCTTGCTCGACCCGGATCACCGGCGAGGGAAGCCTGAGGAGGCGATTCGCGGTGAGATCGATAAAGGTCTCCGTGGACATACCGCGCGTTTTGGGCGCGAACACCCAAAAACCGGGCTTAATCCCTGGGGCGATCGAATACGTTGGGACGGGTTCAGGAACATCCGGTGAATGGCCGTTTAGCTCGACTACCTCCAAGCGCAGGTGGATATGGTCCGGGTCGCCATCTCCGTCGCGATCGTTCTCTATTATCAAGGCATCGGGAGACAGCAGGGTCTCCATGAGGGTGCTCATGCCGATGTTGTTGGTGCCTTTGACGAAGGCGGCCACCTCGTAGGGATTATCCGGGCTGCAAACAGGCGATCCTTGTACTTTTACTCCCTCTATGACCTGAGGCTCCCGCCATTCCGTTTGAGGCTTGGGACAAAAAGGCTCCGGCTCGCCGATTTCCACCGTTCGGGTAGCCGCAGGTTCGCGGTACGCTTGGCCTAACACCGAGGCCGGCAGGCCGCAGCCGAGTATTAGACCCAAACCGATTAAGTAGCGAAGGCTTTTCATAGGTTTTCAACCAAAAGAACCAAACGGCCTTACCCGAAGCAGGCGAGTTACAGCACCCTAAACAACCCCATTCAACCGATGTGATGATCTAGGCTGCTGGCAGCACGTTGCCGAGCCCACGAGGGGTAAGATGAAGGCGCTGGGAGGATTTTATCCCAAACGTGGATGGGCGACTACTGAGGAAAGGAAGCCCTATTATTGCAAGATGAGGCATATGGCCTTACATTTTAGTCACCCATCCGGCGAGCGGCGATGGCACATCGGTTGGTATTCGATTTTCTTGATTTCACCCTGCCACGATGACACACGAGAATTTTGAGGCTCTGTCGCTGACGGAGCTCATCCGTCTGCAAAATGAATTGTCCGAGATCGTCGTGCGGCGATTTGAGACCACTTTGGCGCTGCTCTTCTCCGACATCGTGAAGTCTACGGAGTATTTCGCCCGCTTCGGCAACGAAGCAGGCCGCAAACTCCAGCAACGCCACATCGACCTATTGGACCAGATCGTGCTCCAGCACGGGGGCCGAATCGTAGACACCGCCGGTGATGGGGGGTTCAGCTGTTTCGCCACGGCCGAGCAAGCCGCTGAGGCCTCGGTGCAACTACAACTCGCGCTGTGTAAGGAAAACATCAACCGGGAACGGGAACACCAGCTTCTGGTGCGCATTGGTATTCACTACGGTACGGTTCTCACTGACGATGTGCTCGTTGCCGGTGATGCAGTCAATCTCTGCGCGCGCGTGGCCGCCAGCGGGAAGGGAGCGGAGATCCGCCTTACCCGGGAAGCGTTTGCGGAGCTGGCCGGTGCCCGCCGAGTCTGCTGCCGAGCCCTGGCCCCGATGGAATTGAGAGGGATCCCGCGTCCGGTGACAACCTTTGTATTGGAGTGGCGGGATCCGAAGCTTTTTCCTGCGGCCTTCCGAATCGAAGAAACATCGAGCATCTGGCCCCTACCGAGTCAAGACATCATCGGCTTCGGCCGCCTGCGGGAAAACAACGACATGCCGGCAAACGATGTCGTCCTCGCCCACCCAGATCCCCGCCAAAACCAGTGTATCAGTCGCTGGCAGTTTGAGCTCAGGCGAGATGCGGAAGGGCTTTTTCTGCGCCAGCTATCCGACGGAAGCATTACCGAAGTCGACGGCGCAACAGTGAACAAATTGGAGCGGGCCCAGATCAAACCGGGCACCCAAGTTCGCATTGGGCGGGTGCTCACCCTCAGCTTTTTATCGGCAAACACAGGCTCTGGAAGCGACGAAACTCTCACCTCCGAGACGGGAGGTCTAGCAACGGAGTAGCGTTAATGGGGACAGCGTGATCATTTTTTCACGTTGATGTCTCCGTTTGCTTGTTTAACAAACACATACGCCTTGCGCCCCGGTTGCACAAGCTTTTTGCCATCGATGATGTCTGCTCGCCGAAAAGACACCTGGGCGCGAGGGCCCCCAATCTGGATCTGCAGCTCTTTTAGCTCGACCCGAAAATCGCCGTATCCGGCTAGGACGTCACGCAGCTTTTCCGCGTTTGCATGGGTGACTTCCCCCAACCCAATCAGCGCGTTAATATCTTTGTTCTCCCAGGCGCTCTTGTAGCTGTCTAGCCACGCTTTCACCTCGGCCTCCCCAATGGTTGGGGATGGCGGTTTTTTCAGCGGCGGAGGTTTGGCCTCGAACGCCGGTGCAGGGGCGAGGACGGCGATGCTCCAACGCTGGGTCACGGTGGCTTGGGCTCGGTCCGAGACTCGGGCCTCTAAGCTATGCTTGCCCGCCAAAACCGTCTTGGGGAAATCGAAGCTGCTATCGCGGGCAAGAAGCTCGCCGTTGAGCAACCAAGCGTATTGCAGCGGATCGGCACGATCCGCATCCGCGGCCTCAACGGAGAATCGCCGAGAGCTTCCGCTTTCGATATCGAGCCACCGCTGCTGCGGGGTGAAACCTACGATTTTCGGAGATCTGTTCACATCCTCGACACGCGCCTGCCAGAAACGCTCCACCCGGTTCCCTTGGGGATCGAGCACGCTGACATGGATCCGTCTTATCTTGTTGCCATCCTGCCCGAAGTCGGGTCGGTACGTCCACACGGGTTCTGTAGCCTGCTGGCGCCCCTCCAGATACCACTTGTAACGCAACGGGCGCCCGCTCCCACCACTCACTCCCACGGAAAAACGTTGCTCGTCCCCTTCCTTCAGTGCGATGACCCCATCCGCCGGCGAATCGGGCTGGACTTCCACGATCCGCAAAGGCGACGGCTTCGGCTCGGCCGGGCCTACCTCTACCTCCCAGGTCTTGCTAACGGACAAGCCACCGGGATCGACGATCGCTACCTGCACGCGCTGACGGCTTCCAGCGGGATCCGCTTTGAGCTCCCACTTCTGGTCCCCGGAGACCTTTTTATCGCCGAGCGTCCAGAGGTAGCTCAGTCGATCTTCGGGATCGGGGTCCATGCCCTTCACCTCGAAGGAAATGGTCTCACCTGGTTTGGCCGCGAGAGTCCGCCCCTCTGGTACAACGTGAATAAGCTTTGGCTCGCGGTTTACGTTGATTACTTCCACCCTCCAGGCAACTTCGGTTGACCGACGCTGCGGACCGGTGATGATGACCTTTACCTTTCCTGGTTTCGAAGACGCCGCGTTATACTCGGGTGCGTAAGTCCAGCTCGCCTCATCGGTTTGTGGCACGCCGTCGAGCAGCCAGCGATAGTTAAGCGATGCGGGATCTGTCCCTTGTTGCGGTCTTACCGAAAAGGATTTCTGTGCGCCCTCTGCCAGCACCACGCGCCTCGTAGGATCGGGATCGGGTATCACCCTTAGGGGTAAGGATGGCGCGGCCGGCTGCACCGCTTGCGGCGGTGTGGGTGTGGGCCGGGGTGTTGGGGTTGGTATTTTCTCCGGTTCCGGTGTCAGGCGCGATAGATATAATCCCCCGCTCGCCAATAGGAGCGTCATCACTGCGAGCCAGGGATAAAGCTTCGCGGATCTGCTTGCTTTGGCTTGCCCTCGCTGGGAGGAATATTGGGATTTCTGCTGCCACGCCCCATAAAGCGCGGCCGTTTTCTCGTAGCCGGTCGCCGCTCGCGGATAGTCGGAGCTCTCATAAAAGCGGTGGGCCTGCTGCAATGCCTTGCGCGCTCGCCGCACCGACCAGCCGCGAGCATCTCCTGCTTCTTTGTCTAAGCGCAACGCCTGGGCACGCGCCTGCTCCGCCTGCTGTCGCTGCAGATGGATTAGACCTTCTTCCTGAATCCTAAGGAAGGCGGCCGCCGTTTGCTCCAGTATTCTTCGAGCGCGTTCGTATTCTTGTTGACTGAACGCTTGCTCTCCCTCTTGCAAGAGCTCGCGTGCGGCGGCAAGCTTGTCTTGAAATACCCCTCGCTCGAGCTCGCGGCTTACCTGCGCTTGGGCCGATAAGGCAGACCCGCGGGCCGCCTCGGCCGTCAGGCGTGCCCGGGTGTCCTTGGCAAGCGCGCCACTTTGATGGTACGCGGCAGCCGCTTCGCGAAAACCGTGTTCAGCCTCATTCCAGTGACCCGCCGTGATCGCTCGTTCCGCGTCCTGCTGTAGCTTCTGCCCCCGCGAATAAACATCGCGGCCGTAACGGGGTGCCTCTAAATCCCGGGCTACGATTTGCGCGCGCGCACTTTCCTCTTGCGCAGCGCGTGCCTGTTGCTCGGCCTGGGCTCTTTCAGCGGCGGACCGGGCGTCGCTAAAAGCCTGCACCGCTCGACCGTAGAGGGCAAGAGCGTCGGCGTATTGCTCGCCCTTGAAAGCCGTTTCCGCCTCCTGCGCATGCTGATCGGCTTTGGCCCACGCCGACTTCGCCCATTCCCGCGAGCTCGGCAACCCTTTTTTTACCTCCAGAAGCTGCTCTCGTGCTGCCTCTGCCTCCTCCCGACTCCTCTGCAAACGAGCATCTGCTTGCAGTTGCGACCACCGTTGAGCGGCTTGCTCAAAAGCCTCCTGCGCTTCCCGGTGGGCGCCGCGTTTTTCACAGTCACAGCCTTCGCTCCAATAGCGCCCTGCTTGAGAGAAAGCCGATTCGAACCGTTCGTCGGCACCCGCTTCCAAAGCTTGCGCACGAGATCGCTCGGCTTTCTGGCGAGTCCCCTGGGCATCCTGCCGCAGGCGAGCTCGCTTGGCTTCCTGCGCAGCTTGTTTATAGAGCGGTTGCGCCTGCTGATAACTCTGGACCGCCTCTAGATAGGCTTGTTGAGCGAGCTGTTTGTCGCCGCGTCGTTGCGCCTCCTCGGCCTGCCGATAGGCGGCGAGCTGCTCGGCCGCCGCTCCCTCCGCTGCCGCGCCTGCCTGAGCCTGTTCCGTTTCGCGCTGAGTAGTGAACGCCTGCCGGCGCTGCTGCTCAGAATGTGCCTGCTGTTGCGCATGCTCATACTGCGCGAGCGCTTGAGAAAAAATCTCGCGTGCTTGCTGATAATCCTCTTGCACCAGCGCCGTATCCCCCTGACGCTCACTGCGCACTGCCTCCCAGAATGCCTCCGCTGCATATTCCTCCACGCCTTGCTTAACCGCTACATCGCGCGCCCTTCGCACTTGCGCCTGAACCTCCTTAGCCTCCTTGGCTTGTTCCTCTTGGAGCAGGTTTTGGGCAAGCACCTTGGCATCTTCAAACAGGCTGCTCGCTTGCCCGTATAGCTGACACGCTTCGCTGAAAGATCGGTGCTCCCATAATTCATCGGCTTCTGTCTGCAGCGCCAAACCCTGTGAATAATAGGTTCGGGCCTTATCCTTAGCACCGGAGCGGTCCGCCTTGACCCTAGCCACCGCCGTTCGATCCCGCGCTTGGTTCGCCTCATTGCGAGCCTGTTCATACGCTTCTTTAAACGAGGCCAGCGCAGTTTCATAGCTTGCTCGAGCATGCGCGTATTCCTTTTGCTGAAAATGCCTGCGCCCTTGTTCCTCCAGTGCACAGGCGTGCTCGAACAGTGTGGCGGCAAGCTGTGCGGCACCTTCTCGTGCGGCACGATCCTTGTGCTCGGCTAGCTGATCTTCGAAACGCTGAACCGAGCGGCGCTCCCGCTCTACGTCAAGGGTCGGCGTGGGCTGGAGCTCGACGATGGTCTGGTCCAACTCGAACCAACAGGCGTCGAGGTCTTTCAGCAGTTCCGCCATCGAGCGGTAGCGCTTCGAACGATCCTTGGCAACAGCCCGCTTTACCAAAGACCTAAAGGAAGGCGGCGTATCGGCGGGGAAGCCGATTTGGTACTCCTCTCCATCGAGTACCCGGGCCACCACGCTGTATTCACCCAAGCCGGCGAAAGGGTGATCCCCGGTATGAGCCTCATAGATCACCATGCCGAGTGCGTAGACATCCGCACTCCCATCCAGATCTTCGAAACGCATTTGCTCGGGAGAGCAATACCGCAACGTCCCCAGTACGGTCCCGGCTTTGGTCATCTCGCTATCGCCCATGTCTTTGGCGATCCCGAAATCCATGACGACCACACGGTCAGAACGCGCTTCGATCATGATATTAGTCGGTTTGATGTCCCGATGGATGACGGGTGGGTCGTAGACATGGGCGTAATTCAGGGCGTCTGCGACCTGCTTCGCGATTGCGATCACTCTGGACACCGGGAGAGGACCCATTTTCCCCAAATGGGCGCGCAGGGTTTTGCCTTCGATATACTCCATGACAATATAATGAGACTGCAGCTCTTTGTCCTCGTGGATGTCGCTGACGTGCACGATATTGGGATGGTTCATCCGTGCCAACACCCGCGCCTCGCGGTAGAACCGTTTGACGAGCTCGGGGTTCTGGGTGAAATGCTGGGGTAATACCTTGAGGGCGGAGATGGTTTCCAGGGCGGTGTGGCGCACCCGGTAAACGACACCCATGCTCCCTTGCCCGATCTGGCTCAAGACCTCGTATTTCTGGGAAATGATCATCTGTCAGCCCGGAGCTTGCGAAAAAATCTGCTGCGCTCGGGATCTCGTATTCCGGCGGTGCTCTGAATCCTCATGTATTTCAATATACACTCCGGTTGCTCGTCCCGTCCTTGGGACTCGCCCCTTCGGGGCTTGCGCGCCGTTTCGCTCCCGGCGAAACGGTCCTGCGCTCCGGCGGAACACGACCTCCCTTCGCTCGCGACGATTTTTTCACAAGCTCTCGCCTCATCTCGCGCTAGGAGCCTGTCGGACTTAGGGAACCGTAGCGAGGCGAGTGGGAAATCGAGGACAGATTTTCGATCATTTGAGGCGAATAGTGGTAACCATTTAACGAAAATGATCGAAAGTATGGACCGATTTCCCACCGCCGCAGTAAGTTCTTCCTAAGTCCGACAGGCTTCTAGGTAACGGTGCTGGATCGCGGGAGCCTGTCCATCGATTCGGCCGATGCAAGGGAACACCGCTATCGCCTCGACTCTGAGCCGAAGTGTCCGAAATTGTTC
>JBOIEG010001315.1:0-1609 GCA_050740915.1 Gammaproteobacteria bacterium
TGGGGCGAATTGGCGGGTTTTGCGAGGGCTAGGCGACATTCCACCCGCGCTTGTCTCACCGGCGCCGGTATCCCCTCTCGGCGGCTTATCGCCGCGAATATCGAAAAATTCACAACCTCTGAGAGAACACCCCAAGCTGCAGCGCATGCTGCTTGTTAACCTTACGCTGTTCAACGGCGCCAAGGCAATCCAGCCCTTTCCGCTGTTATAGCTCGATCTCATTGACCTTTCAGGTCACCCGGTCGCGAGTCGCCGGTTTCAACCGCGCGAATACCTCGATGCGAGCGTCAAAGCCGAAGCAGGCATGCCCTCAGAAGTGCCGGTTCATGTTGTGTTGGAAGTAGCGGAACCAAAAAAGCGCACTAAGGGATTCGAGTTCCACGTGCTATAGGGAACTTCGATCAATTCGGAGTGCCCGCCCTCACAGGGACGTGAGGACATTGGTTAATCACGCCTTAAGTGATTGACCAATCAATGCAGCAAGGCAAAAAACACCCTTAGCTAGGAGCCTGTCGGACTTGGGGGATCGTAGCGAGGCGAGTGGGAAATCGAGGGCAGTTTTTCGATCATTTGAGGCGACTAGCGCGTTCTATTTAACGAAAATGATCGGGAAAATGGACCGATTTCCCACCGCCGTAGTAGATTCATCCTAAGTCCGACAGGCTCCTAGGCCGGCTAGCGTTACAGCTGGAGATCCCAGACTGCCCGATTAGGCGAAGCGCTAAAAGTTGTTCCTTTTGTCGCGAAGCATTTGTGGTTATCATTTCAGTCGTCTCGCGAGTTAGCCCGATTGGCTGAACTACTGCTAAAACGCTAGTGGACAACCCAAGCGGGAGAGAGGGGGCATGGCAGGATCCGTAAGGTGCGCCAGCCCGGCGTGCCGCCTAGAACCCACGTGTATGGACCCTAAGTCTGGCTCTTCGGAAGAATTTTATTGGGTAGTCCGAGATGGCAAGTTCGGGTGTCGGAAGCGCATTTCTTATCCACCGCTCCCCTGGGAACCCATATTCTCGGTTCTTCCTACCGGTCAAGGCCGCGGCCGGGTTCGCCCCCGCGGATTCTGGTGGAGGAACTATGAACTCGCTCTCGAACAGAGCGTTTTTCTCGTCGGGCAGAACCTCGGTGGTCAAATCGTTTAACCCGTACCGACGCTCTTTGGTAGCGCGCGAGAAAAAGGGGTGTGGTGCCTTTTTTTCGTCAACTGCGAGCAGCCAAGATTGGCATGCCTAAAAAAACGACGATAAGGATCGTGCCCTATGGAAAACCTGCAAACTATTGCCCGTTGCGTGAAAGATTCGGTTCAGGTCTATCTCAAAGATTTGGATGGGTATGAAGGCGGCAAGATCTACCAGATGGTGATCTCCGAAGCAGAGCGTCCCCTGCTGGAGGTAATCATGAATCATGCCGGTGGCAATATCACCCACGCAGCGCAGATATTAGGGATCAACCGCGCGACCTTGCGCAAAAAGTTGAAAAAATATGACCTAGTGTAGTGTCCCTTAAATAACTTTACAGACTTTCCAGTGATTGCTATGGTCTCGCTCATGCCGAACACCAGCGTGGCGATCAAGTTGCAGCCGGCTGAACGCACGCCGCTGGAGACATGGGG
>JBOIEG010001316.1:0-10989 GCA_050740915.1 Gammaproteobacteria bacterium
CCTTGCCCACTCCGTTCAGCTCCTGAGTCGAAAACACCCGCTTGATCCGCTCTACCATCGTGATAGCTTGTCGTTGTTTCACTCGGTCCCCCTTATGACTAGAGTCAATCGTGCTTGATTGCTCTAAAAGATCCTACGTATGAGCGTTTTCTATTAGTTGTGCGGCTGTTTCGTCAGCCTTAATGCAGAGCGGCAGGTGGCAATGGGAATCGACAAGCATTAGCCTGCTTAGATACTTTCTTGACGCTCATCGGAATCGATGAGGTGCGTTCAGGCTTTCATATGGTACACGTCGGGCGATCCGAGCGCAGCGCGCCCGCTAGCAAGGTCTCGATTTTTGAACGGGCGCTTCCCTTGTCTTCGAAGCTAAACTGAACGCCTATGCCAGCTGCTTTGCTTGCCCCCTTGGGGGGTAACCCACACCACCCTCCCTGCTACCGGCAGTTTATCCTTGCTGTCGATGAGTGTCACCACGAGGAATAACTCATCATTGATGCGATAACTCTTGTCGGTCGGGATGAAAATCCCCCCGTTCTTAATGAACGGCATGTACGCGTCGTAAAGCGAGCTCTTGTCGCGTATCGTCAAGTTAACTATCCCACCTTTTGAACGTCGGTCATCCATATACATCAACTCCCCCAACAAGCTACGAGATTAGCACCAAACATTCTTCCAAAAGCGACTGCGCGTTTACGTTCGTGCAGCCGCTAATCAGCCTGTGCGCGCTAACGGCCTGATGGTAAGCGTCGAACAGACTAACTCCCTGTTGCGCCTTTGCCACACGAACCAGCCGCTGCCTCAGATCGCCTTCCATCCATGAAGGAAGCATATCAGAAAGCTTTGTTCTTATCATGAGTTGTAGCCATTTGGCCAACCAAAAGAAGATCTGATTAGCTTCCTGCTTGTTCCATTGTTCAGCAACTGCCACTGGATCCTTTTGCCCGAACATCACACCCTCCAGGTCTTCAAAAACGTCAGTCCATTGCTTCAACCCGTTTCCCTTAGCCATCTCCAGCGCTTTTAGAGGAGCTTTGTTGGTCAATGCCAGTAAGGAGGAGAGCTGATGCTGTTGGCCCACTTTTTGTTCCAGCCACATCAAAGCGGTTGAAGCAGACACTCGCATGTCAACGACTAAACACCGGCTTCGCAGCGTAATGGCCAACAATGAGGGTTGGTAACACACGAGAAACATAAAGGTGTCCGCTGCCGGTTCTTCGAGTGTCTTAAGTAAGCTATTGGCGGCGTTTAGGTTCATCGCCTCAGCAGGCTCTAGAATCACACATTTGCCGCTCCCAGAATGGGCTTTAAACGCTGTGATGTTGATAAGTTCCCGGATCTGATCAACTCTTATCGCCTTACCGGGCGCCTCCGACGCGACCATATGCAGATCGGGATGAGTCCCGGCTTTTGCCAGAACACAACTCTTGCAGGAACCACAACTTTGGTCCGTTTCTGCACCGTGCGTACACAACAGCAGAGTAGAGAAAGCCAACGCGAATTCCCTGATCCCAGATCCCTCGGGGCCCCCAAAGAGGAGCGCGTGAGGCAGTTTTCCGTGCTTCCAAACGCGCCGCAGTTGCTGCCACCGATGCGCCTGCCAGGGATAGGGCACTGGCTCCATTAGCTCTGTGTAGCCTGAAAATCTCTGACGGCAACAGATATCGTCTCTTGGAGCGCCTGCACAAGCTGCGTCCGCACATCCGCGATAGGTTCGGAAGCATCGATAACTCGGATCCGATCTGGGTGTTCCCGTGCCAGATCTAGGTAACGAGCTCGCACAAGGCTAAAAAACTCGATCCGTTCACCTTCAAATCGGTCACTCCCATCCCGGTCGCGGATCCGCGCTAAGGCGATATCCAGGGGCGCGTCGAGCAAAAACGTCAAATGTGGCCTTAGATCAGAATGAACGAAACACTCCAAGTTATTGATATGTTTTCTGGCCACCTTGCGGCCCCCTCCCTGGTATGCGTAGGTTGCGTCGGTAAACCTATCGCTTATGACCCATTTACCCGTGGCAAGCGCCGGCCGGATCACTCTAACAACGTGCTCCGCGCGGGCAGCAAACATTAATAAAGTTTCTGTCTCTGGGCTCATCGCCTCGGCACCGGTGTCCAATAGAATACCCCGAAGCAACTCGCCAAACGCGGTGCCCCCGGGCTCCCGAGTCACTACTACCGCTTTCCCCGCTTCGCGGAGATAGTCCACGATAAACCCGATGTGGGTCGACTTTCCAACGCCTTCAATGCCTTCAAACGTTATGAAACGGCCGGCCCGGCGGCGGATCATGGCTTCCCATCCGAAACAGTCACTGCTCTCTTAAGTTGGTATCTGGCGACCGCTTCCTTGTGTTCTTCCAGCGAGGAGGAGAAATAGTGGGTCCCATCACCCTTGGCCACAAAAAACATCGCGTCTCCCGGAGCGGGGTGCAACGCCGCATCGATAGACGCGGCCCCGGGCATAGCGATAGGTGTGGGGGTGAGCCCCGGATAGCGATAGGTGTTATAGGGGCTATCAATTTGGAGGTGCTCTCGCGAAAGGTTACCATCGAACCCATCTCCCATCGCGTAGATGATGGTGGGGTCCGTTTCCAACTTCATATTGTCCTTGAGGCGACGCAGGAATACTCCGGCGATAACCGGCCTTTCCTCCGGCCTCGCTGCCTCTTTCTCAATGAGTGACGCCATGATGAGCGCTTCAAAGGGCGCCTTGTAAGGCAAGCCCTGTTCCCGAAACGCCCACGCTTGCTCCATCCTGCGCTGCATCGCGTCAAAAGCCCGACACAGGATCTCCACGTCCGATGTGCCTCTCGAAAAGAGATAAGTGTCTGGAAAAAAGCGCCCTTCGGGGTGAATGCCCGCTTGTCCTATCCGGCGCATGACCTCGGGAGGGCTCGCGTCACCTAGGGTATGAACCAGCGCGCTTGGGGCGTCGAGCGCGGCCAGCAACTGCCTGAAGGTCCATCCTTCCACAAACGTGACGCTGTGCTGGATAAACTTGCCGGAGACCACCTTCTGCAAAAGTTCAGCTGCGGTCGTTCCTGCGTCGAAATGGTACTCTCCGGCTTTGATCTGGCTGGCAACACCGCGGCGCCTAGCTTCAAACTCAAGAAACCACGGGGTGTCGAGTACCTTTTTCCGGGCCAGTTGCTGGGCAAGGTCTCGTGCGGTCATGCCAGGCTTGATTTCATAATCCAAACCTCGCTGACTTATCGCCAGGGGCCTGTTAAGGCCCCGCTGCATATCACGCCACAACCCATACGCGGTGCCAATCAGGCTTAAGACGAAGAGAAAGCTAAGAAACCGTATCACCTAAGCACCTTTCTATTGGGGAAGAAGGCCCTTGGCCACAAGAGCTGAGAGCATGTTTGCCGTCAGAGCGCGATCGCGATGAAAAGACATATCGAGACCTACCACGCCGCGAATCGGCCACAGTCCTATCAGGCTGTTGCACAAAAAAGCCTCTGCTGCCCTCATGAGTTCTGCAACGTCTAACGGTGATATTACAACCTCGATGCCTAACTCCTGTGCTGTAGCGAGTATAAACCCCCTCATGATCCCGGCAACTCCGCATCGGCTTAAGTCCGGCGTCATAAGCCGCCCATCAAGGACGATGAAAAGGTTACTCATAGTCCCTTCGATCACGTTTCCCTCCAGGTCCCGCATCAGACCTTCAGCGATATCGGGCTCATCCCATTCCCGCTGCGCGAGCACTTGCTCTAAGCGGTTGAGATGCTTAATCCCGGCCAGTGCCGGATTCAGTCCTAAGCGTGTGTCGCATATCCTCACCGTGACCCCCTCCGCAACCGCCTGTGGGGGAAACTCTGGCCACGGGAAACCGATAACTACCCGCGTAGGCAACGCCGGACTCGAAAGCCTGTACCCTCTACCACCCGCCCCGCGGGTGAGGATAATCTTTAGGACTCCGCGTTTGATACCCTTGCATAGCCGTTTTGCCTCAACTAGAAGTCCGTCTCGTGGCAGCGAAGGCATATACAGACGCGAACAGCCGCGCTCCAGTCTCTCGATGTGCGACTCCCAATGCTGTGGTGCTCCGTCCAGAATTGCCAGCGTCTCAAATAGGCCATCACCGTATTGTAGCCCTCTGTCTAGCGCAGCGACGCGGTTCTCTGAAGCGCCGTTTACGATGATCCTTGAAGCGGACACGTGGCCTGCCTCTACCCCAGGGAACAGGCGGCTACGACAAACCGCCCCAAGCTCTTAGAGCAACCCGATTGTTTTCCGTCCTTCCTGCTTGTCAAGATGGGCTTGTCACCTCGTGCATCCCTCTCGCGAAACACCTTGTTTCGCTAGATCCTTCGAAATATGAGGGTGCCGTTAACGCCACCAAAACCAAAAGAATTTGAAAGCGCATACTCGATGGTAAGATCCCGTGCTTCGTTTGGCACATAGTCCAGGTCGCACTCGGGATCGGGGGTCGTGTAGTTGATGGTCGGCGGCGCAACCTGATCCCGTATCGACAGGATCGTGAACACCGCTTCTATGCCACCCGCCGCGCCAAGAGAATGACCTATCATTGACTTTGTCGAACTGACCGCGATTTTGTAGGCGCCACCCCCACAAACGGACTTTATCGCTAGGGTCTCTGCCAGATCCCCTGCGGGGGTCGAGGTCCCGTGGGCGTTGATGTAATCGATCTTCGCGGCACTGATGCGTGCGTTATCCAGCGCCGCCCGCATGCAATTGGCGGCACCTCCCCCCCCCGGGGCTGTCATATGATAACCGTCCCCGCTCATCCCAGAACCGACCAGTTCGGCGTATATCTTTGCCCCACGTCGCTTGGCATGCTCGTATTCTTCCAGCACGATGACCCCGGCCCCGTCGCTGAGCACGAACCCATCGCGATCTTTATCGAAGGGACGGCTAGCGCCTTGTGGATCATCGTTCCGCGTTGAGAGGGCTCGGGCGGAGCAAAACCCACCCAATGCCGTGGGAGTCGTTGCCATCTCCGCACCACCCGCAACCATGACATCGGCATCACCGTATTCGATGACTCGTGCTGCGTTCCCGATGCAGTGGGTGCCGCTGGCACAGGCAGTGACGATGGCGTAGTTGGGGCCTTTTAGACCGTAGCGTATCGAAAGATTCCCGCCCAGCATGTTAATGATATTGCTCGAGATGTAAAACGGTGACAAGCGCCGTGGACCCGACGTAAGCCAAGTTTCCGTTCCGTGTTCGATACCCCACAAGCCTCCGATCCCGGAACCGATCGCGACCCCGATCCGCGGCGCATTCTCCTCGGTAACCTCCAATCCGCAATCGTCAAAAGCTTGCATTCCGGCCGCCATCCCATAGTGGATAAACGGATCCATCTTGCGTACGTCCTTTCGAGAAACATACTCTTCCGGCCTAAAGCCTTTTATCGGGCCTGAAAACTGGGTGCAGAAAGCGCTGGCGTCGAATGCTGTAATCGGAACGATACCACTTCTTCCTTCAACGATATTGCGCCAGGACTGCTCGACGGTGTTCCCCACCGGCGTCAGTAGGCCCATTCCCGTGACCACGACACACCTTCTATTCACTGTTGTTGGGCCACCACCTTTCAAAGCACAAGAAAAAGCCGCGCGGCTTTTTCCAACATAACCCTACAGGTACCTGAGAAACCAACCCGAGGTGCCGCGCAGGTGAAGGACCTAGCTTTATGCTGCCATCACACAGCCGATGGAACATCCGGCAGAATCGCCTCTTGGCTCTGCGAGAAAAACAAGTGGCAGGAAGCGCATCGCTTAAACTCTTTGCTCCCGAGGAGTCCGCTATTCTGCGTGTGCGCTAATGTAGTCAACAGCTTGTTGCACCGTCATTATCTTTTCAGCCTCCTCGTCCGGGATTTCTGTCTTGAATTCCTCCTCGAGGGCCATTACCAATTCTACGGTATCGAGAGAATCGGCGCCTAAATCGTCTACAAAAGAGGCCTCATTGGTCACCTCGTCTTCTTTCACGCCGAGCTGTTCAACCACAATCTTCTTGACTCTTTCTTCAATGGTACTCATCCGGATATTTCCTCCCGATCGAAGCTGCAGCGCACCGCCGCAGCGTGGACGTCAGTTTAGTGAAAACAAACAAACATGCAAGCGACGATCATAACAAAAGGATCTGCAGGTAATTCGTCAACTTCTCCGAAACGTTTTGACAGGGCCTTCGTTCCCACTGGAACCTCTCGTGGTCTGCAAAAGAATGCTATTTACGCCATATACATACCCCCGTTTACGTTGACCGTTTCCCCCGTGATATAAGCACTTTGAGGCGAGGCTAAGAACGCCACGACGGCCGCTACGTCTTCCGGCGAGCCGAACCGGTTCAGGGGGATCTGGGACAGGATCCTTTCGCGCTCGGCCACGTTAAAGTGGCGTGTCATATCGGTGTCCACAAAGCCGGGAGCAACCGCGTTTACCGTGATCCCGCGCGAGCCGAGCTCCAATGCCAATGATTTAGTAAACCCAAAGATCCCTGCTTTGGCGGCGGCGTAATTCGTCTGGCCTGGATTGCCACTTAACCCGACGACCGACGCGATGTTAATGATGCGCCCATAACGCGCTTTAACCATCCCACGGACGAATGCCTTCGTTAAACGAAAGACCGAGCTCAGATTCGTATCCAGCACCTCTTGCCAATCCTCCTCGCGCATCCTCAGCAATAGCCCATCGCGGGTAATACCCACGTTGTTTACGAGAATGGTGGGCGTCAGGTTATGCCTAGCCAACTCCTGCAGCAGCGCGTCCACCGACGCCTGTTTGCTTACATCTAGGCCAAGTGATAAACCTTCTAATTGGTTTTTTTTCAGGAGATCGGCAAAATTTTTTACTCCCGCGTTCGATTTCGCGGTCCCGATCACGAACGCGCCTAAGCGACCGATTTCCACCGCTATGGCGCGCCCTATCCCGCGGCTAGCGCCTGTTACCAGGGCCGTATTATTCTGCGACACCTAATTCACCGTTTCTTCACTTGGATTGCCCGAAAAGCGCTTTCTCAAGCTTTTTGGGATGGCTGGTTGGGAGACAGATAAGCTCGCGATCGATGCGACGACACAACGCCGTCAAGACGCTGCCGGGGCCCAATTCCACCAGCGCATCAACACCCATACGCGTCATGGCCCGCACTACCTCGACCCAACGCACCGGTTGAGACAGCTGCGATACTAGCGCGTCAACGATATCGTCCGACTCGTTTCGGGTTGAAGCGTCCACATTGTGCACCACTGGAATAATCGGTCGGCACAAGCGCAACCGTCTTAGGCGTTCACCTAGGCGCTCGGCCGCTGGTGCCATTAACGCGCAATGCGAAGGTACGCTCACCGGTAACAAGACAACCCGTGAGGCACCGCGCGCCTCGGCTTCTGAAACAACCCGGGCTACCGCTTTCTTGTCTCCAGCGATCACTACTTGCCCCGGAGCATTGAAGTTCGCACAGGATACGACTTCACCCTCCGCAAGCCGCTGGCAAAGGTCCTCTAGCTCACGAACTCCCAAGCCGATGACGGCAGCCATCGCACCATGGCCAGCCGGCACGGCCTCCTGCATCAAATGGCCTCTGTGGGCGACCAAGCTGACGGCATCCGCAAAATCGATCACTCCGGCACAAGCTAACGCGGTATATTCTCCCAAACTGTGCCCGGCCATAAGCATAGGCGGCGCCCCACCTTCCTCGTGCCAAATGCGCCATAGACTGATGCCAGCGGTGAGTACGGCGGGCTGCGCGTTTTCAGTGGCATTGAGGACATCTACTGGGCCTTCTTGGACCAAGCGCCATAGATCGTATCCTAACCATTCCGAGGCTTCGGAAAAGGTTTGCCGAACCGTGTCGTATTGGGCGGCGAGATCGCTCAGCATCCCAACCGACTGCGATCCTTGCCCCGGAAATATCGCGCCTAAGGGCATATTGACCCCGAACCCTAATACCGCAGAAGGACGGATCCCCAGGTGAATCCAGCCCCAACAGCCTCTAACAAGAGCAACTGCCCGCGCTCGATGCGTCCGTCACGAATCGCCTCATCCAACGCGAGTGGGATAGAAGCGGCCGAGGTGTTGCCATGTCTATCTACGGTTGTCACGACCTGCTCCATTGGCAAATTAAGCTTGCGGGCTGCGGCCTCGATGATACGGCTATTCGCTTGATGAGGAATCAACCAATCTAGGTCGTGTTTTTGCATACCGTTCGCGCTCAGTGCTTCGTCTGCCATCTGCTCCATTGCTTTGACCGCAAACTTGAAGACTTCTCCGCCCTGCATTTTGACATAGGCGCGGGTATCCGGCCGCGACCGGCGACCGCTATAGATCCCATCCGGAAC
Organism: Gammaproteobacteria bacterium; assembly: GCA_050740915.1. GTDB lineage: Bacteria > Pseudomonadota > Gammaproteobacteria > JBOHHR01 > JBOHHR01 > JBOHHR01. Next base: position 8,302 of record JBOIEG010001316.1, read on the forward strand.
ATGCAGCAACGACTGGTATTGACCATCGGCGTGCAGGTGGCAACTCAAGATCCCGGGTTTGTCGCTTGCCTCTAGGACCACCGCCCCGGCGCCATCTCCAAATAAGACACATGTTGTGCGATCGCTCCAATCCACAATGCGAGAGAAGGTTTCGGCTCCGATGACCAACGCTCTTGTCGCACCTTCGGTTTTAATGTAACGGTAGGCGATATCCAGCGCATAAACAAACCCGCTGCATACCGCCTGCACATCAAATGCCGGACAGTTCTTGATACCTAAGCGCTCCTGCAGCAAGCACGCGGTGCTTGGAAAAATCTTGTCCGGCGTGGTCGTGCCTAACACGATCAGATCGATCTCGCCAGGGCTGCGTTCAGCCGCCTCCAAAGCCCGGCGTACCGCCACTTCCGCCAGGTCGCACGTACTCTCGTCTTCCGCCGCAATGTGGCGCTGGCGCACACCCGTGCGTTCGACGATCCACTGGGCGGTGGTATCGACCATTGCTTCGAGGTCGCGATTGCTTAACACCCGCTCTGGAAGATAGCTGCCAGAGCCTGTTATTCGTGCGAAGCTCAAACGGCAGCCCTTTTTTTGAGGATCGCTTCTAAGCGTTGACTTATCCTGCTAGGTACGTCCTTCTTCACTTCCTTTACCGCCTCGGCGATCGCATTGGAAAACGACAACCAGTCCGCACTGCCATGGCTCTTTACCACAATTCCGCGCAGCCCTAGCAAACTCGCCCCGTTATAATGGCGTGGATCTGCCCGACGCCTGAGTTGAACCAGGATCGGTTTTGATATTAAGGCGACGGCACGGGTAAAAAGCGAGCGCGAATAGGCTTCTTTGGCAAAAAAGGCCAGCATTCGAGCAACCCCCTCGCTCGCTTTCAGCGCCACGTTTCCTACAAACCCATCACATACGATGACATCCGCCTTCCCTTGGTAAATGTCATCTCCTTCCACGAAACCCACGTAATTTAACTCGCTGGCGGATAGCATCGCTGAGGTTTGTTTCACTTTCTCATTCCCTTTGATTTCTTCTTCGCCTATGTTAAGCAACGCGACGCTTGGCCGGTCACGATTATCCAACGCACTCGCCAAGACCGAACCCATGACCGCGAACTGAAACAGTTGCTCGGGGCTAGAATTGACGTTTGCGCCTAAATCCAATAGGTGACAATGCTTTTCCATACCGGGCATGGCATTGCAGATAGCAGGTCTATCGATCCCAGGCAGGGTTTTTAGCACAAACTTCGCCATCGCCACCAGGGCGCCCGTATTGCCGGCGCTCACGCAGGCGTCAGCCGATCCCTTCTTCACTAAGTCGACTGCCACCCGCATGGAAGAATCCTTTTTGCTTCTCAGCGCGCTCGACGGCAGCTCGTGCATTTCGACCTGCTGGGCGGTATGCACGACCGAGAGCCGTTGCTGTTCATTCCCCCTCCCGTCAGCTTTAAGCAACGCCTCTTTGATCGCTGTTTCGTTCCCCGTCAGGATAACACGCAGTTCGGGATGACGTGAAAGGGCGTGGACGCAAGCCGGAACAACCACCGACGGGCCGAAATCGCCACCCATCGCATCGACGGCGATTGTGATTTTCACGGAGTGTCAACGGGTAATAACTGGCGGCCACTAAACCCGGGGTTGCGATCCCACACGGCTTAGGGTTCGTCAGGTTTCTTCTTGTTTTTCGACTTCGATAACTTTGCGTCCCCGATAATAACCGTTAGGGCTCAGGTGGTGTCTTAAGTGAACTTCGCCTGTCGTTACATCAACCGCAAGGGCACGAGCCGAAAGCGCGTCATGGGAACGACGCATGCCCCGTCTGGAAGGCGTTTTTCTGTTTTGAGGTACAGCCATAGTTTTGCTCCAAAAAGCCAGTCGACCCGGAAGGGATTTCGCGTTTGCTCAGTCGGCTTTGAGCTTAGCGAGGACCCCAAACGGGCTCTGATTTTCCACCGCAGGACCCATAATATCTTTTCGTCGACAATCGCCGATAGCATGCACGGGCGCCATAGGCAGCGCCAGGATAATCTCGTCCTCCACTATTTCTAGCAGCGACACGGTCTCGGACTCGAAAACTGGTATGGGTTCGAAGTCCAAAGACATGCGCCCGGACTCTTGGGTCCCCCCCACGAGCTCGAGCCGGAACTCTCCACTGAGAGCGATTTCCATCGGTTCAAGGCAACGCTGACAAATAAGCTCTAGCCGCGTTGACCACTCGCCCGTCACCAACCGGTTGCCTTGCTCGTCCTTGCCAAACTCGATCTCGATCTCGACCGCGCCATTGGCTCGAAACAAGCTCAAACTCAGTCGTCCCATCCGACCAAGGTCCAAATTTCCGACAAGCCTTGCTCCCTTTCCCGTAAGATCGCAAGGCTCGATGTGTTCAGGAAGCTGAGACGACATAAAAGGGCAATTATAAAACGACGAATAAACAAAAGACTAGAGGGTACTTCGATTAATTCGGAGTGCCCACCCCACAGGGACGTGAGGACATTGGTAGCAAAAACCACGCTTTTTTGCTTTGCGATTCGATAAATCGCAGGGAAGCAATTTATCGAAGTGCCCTAGGAGCCTGTCGGACTTAAGGCGGAACTTTTGATGTGCAAACCGATCGGATCGGCAATGGATTCAATGAGCGAGCGTGCATGAGCCACTTCCGTCAATGCGATCGTGACACACCCTACCT
>JBOIEG010001317.1:0-1311 GCA_050740915.1 Gammaproteobacteria bacterium
AGGTAGGGTGTGTCACGATCGCATTGACGGAAGTGGCTCATGCACGCTCGCTCATTGAATCCATTGCCGATCCGATCGGTTTGCACATCAAAAGTTCCGCCTTAAGTCCGACAGGCTCCTAGGCTCCCGGCGCCCTCCTCTCGGAGGGCGTCAACCCTGAAGAACACGAAGGAGGTCCCATGACCGGTCAAACTCTGCGCGCTCGCGCGCCCACGCCGTTTCATTTCTAAGCCCTGACCGTCCGTGTCGTTGCGGACGATCACGGCGACCCCTGGTTCTGTGCCCCGGATGTTTGTGCCGTGCTCGGCTACGCCAACGATACCGACACCATCAAAAAACACTGTCGAGAAGGTGGGGTAGCGAAACGATACCTCACCGACAGCCTAGGTCGCGAGCAAGCAACGACTTTCATCGGCGAAGGCAACCTCTACCGGCTCATCATCAAGAGCAAGAAACCCGAAGCCGAGAAATTCGAGGCCTGAGTGTGCGATGAGATCCTCCCCGCCATCCGCAAGCACGGCCGCTACGAGGCGCCGCAAACCCCGCCCTATGCCCTTACCCGCGAGCAGCACGCGCAGCTTCTGCGCAGGGCCCAGTCCATCGCGGCAAGCTTCTGGTTTAAGGACGTCGCGAAACGGGCGCTACTCGACCGGCTCCGGAGCCTCCTCGGTGTCGAGTGCCTGGAGCATATCCCCGCGAATGCTTTTGAACGAGCGCTTGAGATCCTCGCGGAGGTCGAAATGGCGGTACGACAGTATGTGAAAGCACGGTACAAGGAGGAAATGCGAATCATCGGGAACTCTATTCGTCCGCGTCGCCATGCGGTGCCGCGCTCCGGCAACCCACGGGAGGCACACACGTGAGGCGGGAGAGCATGGTTGGCTCTGGCGCACGAGATCCCGCTCGCTTCTCCGCGGTAGGGACGTCGGTTACCCGGCGCCCCCCGCACAGACCCGGACGGGCAGTATTCCCGCATCCGGTTCCTCGGTTGCACTCGCTTCCGCGCAGGTGGGAACCGTCACCGGCCCTCCACCTGTTTGCTGGTCCCCGCAGTGAGGTTGGCTCATGTTGATCCAGCCCGACATGTCCGGGATGAGTTTCCTTTGCGGGCTGCGTGCTTCCGTCAGGCCCTTCCCCATGTACGTGGCTTTCCCACGCTCAGAGCTCAGAGTACTATGCCCGATACATAGGTTAGGTACTTAAGGCCCACCGAAAACGGGTTCTAAGCCCAGTTGCAGGCGTCCGGTTTGGGTGTCGCGTGCGGGGTGTGCGCGCTGAGCGTTAGCGCCGAGAAACGCGATAGCTTGGTCG
>JBOIEG010001318.1:0-1483 GCA_050740915.1 Gammaproteobacteria bacterium
GAAGAGTCTGTCCATCATCAACTCACGGAGTCGATTGCCTTGATGACCACCCGAACCTCGATTTTGGCGCTCAACACGTACGTTATGGCTTTGGTGTTCAACCTAAGTCCGACAGGCTCCTAGCGCAACGGCCACGCAGTAAGTCATGCACGCATCCGCCAAGTTAAGGGAGATTAAAGGGAGATCAGGTTAAGTGCAGCGAGAGAATCGGTCAAGAAACAGATCGCGCCGGGATCACGGGAGTCTCCGAACGCACGTCCATATTCTGGGCACGGTGACGCAGAGCGTGGTCCATGAGCACCAGTGCTAGCATCGCCTCGGCGATGGGTGTGGCGCGGATCCCGACACAAGGATCATGACGCCCGTGGGTTACTACCTCAACCGGCTCCCCTCGGACATCGACGGTGCGTCCCGGCAAGCGAATGCTGGACGTGGGCTTTAACGCCATGCTCACTTCAATATCCTGGCCGGTAGAAATGCCGCCTAAAATCCCTCCTGCGTTATTGTTGGCGAAGCCCTGGGGGGTCATTTCATCGCGATGCTGGCTTCCTTTCTGAGCCACAGACTGGAATCCGGCGCCAATTTCCACCCCTTTAACCGCATTGATGCTCATCATCGCCTTGGCGATGTCGGCATCCAGACGATCGAACACAGGTTCGCCCCAACCGGGCGGAACCCCTGAAGCGACGACGTTGATGCGGGCCCCGATAGAGTCGCCCTCCTTGACTAAGCCTTGCATGTAGGTCTCCAATGCCGCAACTTTTTCGGGATCGGGACAGAAAAAGGAGTTCTTATCCACTTCATCCCAATCGCGAAAGCCGATGGTAATCGGCCCGAGCTGTGATAAGTACCCACGCACCATCACCCCATACCGCTCGTTCAAATACTTCTTGGCTATGCCGGCCGCCGCCACCCGCATGCAGGTCTCGCGTGCGGAAGCCCGTCCTCCCCCGCGGTAATCGCGCACACCGTATTTTTGCTGGTAAGTATAGTCGGCATGCCCGGGGCGGAACCGATCCCCTAGGTTCGCGTAGTCTTTGGATCGTTGATCGGTGTTCTCGATGAGCAGCCCAATCGGGGTCCCGGTGGTCTGGCCTTCAAATATGCCGGACAGGATCCGCACCTGGTCTCCCTCCCGGCGCTGCGTGGTATAACGGGATTGGCCCGGCTTGCGCCGATCAAGATCGCGCTGCAGATCCGCTTCGCAAAGCATCAACCCCGGCGGGCAACCGTCTACCACGCACCCGTAGGCGGGACCGTGACTCTCACCGAAGGTGGTCACGGTAAACAGGGTCCCGAACGTGTTTCCAGACATATTTCGGCATTATAGTCGTTCCGTGCTGGCTGGGATCAGCGGGAGTCTTTTCCAAAATGGTATGAGTCTGAACTTGGCTGCGTGTTTCCAGCGAGGGATGAGTCTGAAAGGTGGTGAAGGGATCGATCATCGGGGGCATGGTGATCGACATGAACGAGAAACGGCTGG
>JBOIEG010001319.1:0-3941 GCA_050740915.1 Gammaproteobacteria bacterium
GAAGAGTCTGTCCATCATCAACTCACGGAGTCGATTGCCTTGATGACCACCCGAACCTCGATTTTGGCGCTCAACACGTACGTTATGGCTTTGGTGTTCAACCTAAGTCCGACAGGCTCCTAGAACAGCCTCTTTGTAATCCGCAATGTCTCGAGTTGTACGAAATGGGCGCGGATCAGGGTGCTTGTACTGACACATCACGGATACAAGGTACGGCAGCTTTTCTTCGAAAATATTTGCCGCGTCTTCGGTTCTGCCCCCACACGTCGAGCTATAAAGTGCGTTGATAGGTTGCCCGTTGTACGTTGCGATGATGCCCCGAGTTTCGTTAACGGCCCTCGTGGCCAGCAGATCTTCCGTACCTGCCCCGACGTACACCTGGCAGGCATCCGTATCGCAGATGTCATAACCTTCCTGGCGGTACTGCCCGAGGTTTTTGATGATATAGGTTCGCGCAGCCACAGCCTGAGCCTTCAACGCCTCGATCTGGCCAAACGTTGTAGGACTCAACTCATTGGGTACAACGCCCAACAGGTATTCTTCGAGCGGTAGTTCATTGACGATGGTGAAAATGTTGCGGCTATTACCGAATACTTCGATAGCACCACGGTAAGTTCGATCGTCCACCTGAAGCCGCGCCGCGCGGGGTGAACTCGGCGGCCGGACGCGAATACGAGTTGTCATCGGCAATACGAGCAGACGGCCACCATCGATTTCCACGGCCATACGAGACGTGAGATCTTCGCGACGCATGATGGATCGAGAAGCGGTTTCGTTTACAGCGAGGATGATTGTGAACTGCGCGCTCCGGGTCGACTGCTCCTGAACGGTAAAGTCCTCAGTAGAACGGATCGTCAATGTTGTTGCATTTTGATCGAGGCCGATACGTACGGTCCGCTCTGGCTGTTGTAGAGCTTTCGAATATGCTACCGGCACCAAAACACAATATGACCAGGAGCACGGCCTGCAGGAATCTGCCCGCTCTCCAATTCGGTAATGTGGTCCGCATTTTCACTCCGCAATCCTCGTATCTCATGTTGTAAAGAAACGAATCTGCAGTGTCAGAACATCTCCATCGAAATCAGAGGGCAACATGCATTTCATGTGTGCCTCCACGTTTGACATGAGCGGCAGAATCCGGCTTGCGCGGGCGCGTCCGCTCGATAGATGGGCTTGGCGTCACGACTCTACCGACAGCATATTCGCGTCGCGCCGTCCGTTCTGAAAAACGTTGGCCGTCTGCACGATCGACGCTCCTGGATGGTAAATACCGGGTATAGGTTCCAACTAGAGCCTGTCAAGTGAGTACGATCGAATCTCCGTCCAGACGCTTCGGGGCAGGCGCGTCATGGGTGGCTACCACTGCGAGGCTCAATAATATACCTACGGTATCCCCCGGCTGCATCGTCCACAGGCTAATCGATCACTTCGCAGTTGGGGAGCGCCGATGAATTCTCCCATATTGAGCAAAGAAGCTCCCCTGTGACAAGGGTAAGCATGCGATCATTGACACGAGGCCATAAGTCGAGCGAGAGCCCGTAATCAACGTGTGTAGAAGAGGGCTAACTCAACGAGTGCTAATGACCTTAACCCTTTAGGAGATTTTCGAGCATGCCGCAGGGACGGTAAGTCTGTATCGTTCTTATCGGGTCGGGAAATCTGGTCCGCAAAGCTTATTAACTACGAGGCGAAACAAGGCGTTACGAAGCGATATTTGACGATATTGCGGACTGGATTTTGATGTAACCCTTTGAATATGCAGCATATGGTCAAAGACTGAAAATCCCTGTGTCGGCAGTTCGATTCTGCCCCTGGCCACCATAAATCAATCGGTTAGAGCACCATCGGCAAAGCCGCTGTCTAATATCGGTCGGTTTGTCTAATATTTCTTGCGCAATGGCGTAACTTTTTGTGCTTGTTTGTGGCGGATATATCGCCTTGTTGTACCCGCATCCTCGTGGCCTAATAGCCCCTGGGCACTCAGGCCTGACGCGTCTGCATCATATCGTGCTCTGTAAAGCGCTGTTTGACCCTCCCCTCTCTGGTCGCCTTAAACATGCATCTGTGCCAGATAGAGCGAAAGCCGTCCGCAGAATAGGGTTGCCCCTTTCGAGTACCGAACAGATGCAAACTTTTAATGTTACGCATGGATCGAATGGCATCCACTACGGTACGTAGGTCTTCGTTCCACTCTATAATTATGCGCTTCCCGGTCTTTCGGGTGGTTACGTGGATGCCATCTTTCTGGAGGGCATCAAGTCGAAGGTTGAGGATATCTTGCTGCCGAAGTCCCGTGAGGTACTTAAACGCAACATAATGGCGTATGAGCTCCGGCGCGCCGTCCACTAGCGTCCGCAATTCCCAATCTTCAACATAACGGTCGCGAGGTTTTTCCGTCAGTCGCTTGACGTCCTTACAAGGGTTATCCCGAACGATTCCCCACTCGATGGCTTTTGAGAATATGTGGGACAACAACGACTTCTCACGATTGGCCCTGACCTTCGCTTTTTTCCCTCTTGTATCCAGGTACTTATAGACATGGATAGGTTCAACATTGTCGGGTCTCATATCGCCGAAAAACAGCCGGAGCGGCTTGATTTCCCTTTGATTATCCTTATAGGTCTGTCCTGCTTTGCTCGGTGCCACCTCAAGCATATAGCGATCGAATAGATCCGCCATACGAGTAACCTTTTGAGACTGGTCAACAAGCTTTGCCCACTCATGCATCGCTGTCGCGTAGTTCTTACCGAGAAATATCCATTTGGACTCGTGAGTCACAAAGTAGAAGGCCTCGTGCTTCATATAAACACGCTGCGGCAAGTGCCTATTTGTTTTCCGGTGTCGGCCCATGGCCATCATATTAGCTGCCGCATTGCCATTTCTCTAATGTTTCGGAATCTGGATGCCCATGCGCCCGCCTTTTTTCATTCTTGGTCAAGATAAGTTCGATCTCGACTTCGTGAACCTTGGGCCATCCGTCTGCCCCAATGAGGAATTTAATTCCCTCACATATTAGCCACCGTCTCATCGCAGAGGGTCTACGATATCCGGTTAACTCGACCAGTTGTTCTTTACTGAGAAACACGGGATTTAGTTCGCGAAGGCTGTCACAATAGATTCGCCCGTCGGCCCTTAGGACAACCGCAGGCGCCACTCAGTGCGCATGTCATGAAAGTCATAGCGGGCCCATTTCAACGCGAGTGAATTTCCTGGTCCCCGATCGAGATCTCCATCGGTTATGGCCTAACTTCCCTATTGAACCTGTGCCTGTCTATACCCAAATATGCAAGCGCGTCTCCCAAGTGTAGGAATGTGGTCCGGATAGAGGGAAATCCCCATTTTCATGGCGAAACACGCAAGGTCGCTTATCGAGTATATACAAGTAGAGCATATAATAGTCAAGTTATACTTGTAGTTCGTCCGCATTTATGCCGCCCAATCGATGAGTTGTCGGATTAGGCAACTAGTGGGTAGTCTCGCTTACGCCGACAGCAGGACAAGAAGATCTTAAAGATGGCTCCGTGGGGCGTCATGGGACAAACACCTATAGACACGGGACATAAATCTCACCATCTTTAAGGGGCACCAACGCATTGAGTTAATCTCAATCTACCCTTCTTTTTGAGAACGAATCCTTAAGGAAGTTAAGCGATTCCGCCGCCGATATTTCCGATGCTCCACCATCGTCGCGATGATGCGTCCGGGAACTCGAGGATCAATGACCAGCACAGGATAGTCGTCATTCAGCGGCGCAAGCTCGATGACCGGTTGCCCTTTTTTGTCTGATCCCCGCGGCCGATATTTTCTGAATACTACTTTGTTGTCGTTTTCTAATAAGGCGACGACAAAATCTCCTGGTTGTGGTGGTAATTCGGGATCCAAGATCACGATATCTCCCGGGTAAAACTCTTCCAGCATGCTCTCGCCTTCTATGGCGAGCC
>JBOIEG010001320.1:0-20328 GCA_050740915.1 Gammaproteobacteria bacterium
AGGTAGGGTGTGTCACGATCGCATTGACGGAAGTGGCTCATGCACGCTCGCTCATTGAATCCATTGCCGATCCGATCGGTTTGCACATCAAAAGTTCCGCCTTAAGTCCGACAGGCTCCTAGGCTCCAGCCTCACTATTGACGCAGCACGAGGTAAGGACCGATTTAGGTCGCCTTCAGGGACAGGGAGCGCGTCAGGGCCTCCACCCAGACATCGACCTCGGCGAGATCGATGGCGACGTTGACCCGATGCTCGGCGAGGGAGGTGCCGATCAGGCTCACGGGTACGCGGCGGTAGCGATTGATCTCGGCGATCACCGCGCCGAGCGGCACGAAGCTCATCACCAGGCGCCCGCGCCGCCAGGCTGCGGCGGCCGAGGGGCGGGCGGCCTGCGCAGGACCGAGATCGGTTCGTGAGAATCCGACCTGCTGTCCGGGCGCAAGGCTTACGGCCGCCCTGGAAGGGCTGGGTGTGGGTGCCGCCACCGTGATCCGCACCTTCCCCTCGATCAGGGTCACGATCCCTGCTTCGCCCTCATAGCGCAGGAGGAACTCCGTGCCGAGCGCCTCCGTACGCACCGTGCCCGCCTCCACCCGGAACGGCCTGCGGTCCTTCGCCACCTCGAAGGCGGCTTCTCCACGATTTAGGATCAAGCGCCGATGACCGTGGCTGAAGTCCAGATCCAGGGTGGTGTCGGTGTTCAGATGCACCGGGCTGCCATCGCGCAGACGCACGCTCTGCTGCTCGCCGATGGCCGTGCCGTAGTCGTGAAAGGGCCGCCGCAGGACATCGGGAAAGAACGCCGCGAGTACCAGGGCAGAGAGCGCACCGAGCGCAGCCAGACTCCAGGACCTGCGCCATGGCCGATGCGAGGGTCGGAGCGGTGGTGGGACCAGAACCGTGTCGAGGCCGTGCCAAAGGGCGGCGACCGCATCGAAGGCTCGGGCATGGGCGGGGCTTTGGCCGTACCAGGCCTGAAAGCGCGTACGCTCCGCCTCGGTGGCCTCGCCCGAGGTCAGCTGGGTAAGCCAGGCGACGGCCTCCTGCTCCAGGCGCTCGCGGAGCTCTGCGTCAGATTCTTGTGGCGACATGCGGTGGATTGGTGACGGGCGGCGCGGGGCGCCGCTAACGGTTCTTACTCATTACAACGAATGAGGCGTAAGGATACCGCAATCGTCTAGAGCGTATCAGGGCACCCACAAGGGGCGCCCCTACGCGGCTTCTGCGACGGTGTAGATGGTTGTAGGGGCGACCCTTGTGGTTGCCCTGAAGGGCTCATTCGCCTTTGATGTTCAGTCTACGGCGGCAATGATTCAGGGCGCGCATCACGTGCTTTTCCACCAGGCTCTTCGAGACCCCGAGCCGCTTTGCGATCGCTCCATGCGTGAGCCCCTCCATCCGGCTCAGGAACAGAACCTCCGCGCACAGGCTCGGGAGCTCGGCCACGGCCGCCTGCAGCGTGCGGATCTGCTCCCGACCGAGCATCATGTCCTCGGGGGTCGGAGTGGCGTACTCCGTCCCACCGATGCGTGCTGTCTTAAGTAGTTCGTCGCGGCGGCGGCGGAGCTTCACGTTGTCCCGCGCCAGGTTCGTCGCCACCCGAAACAGCCAGGCGCGGGCCTGTTCGTGATCGGAGACGGACGGCGCGCGCTCGAGACGCAGATAGAGAGCTTGGACCAGATCCGAAGCGATCTCAGGACATCCGAGGTAGCGGGTGAAAAACCGGCGCAGCGCCTCGCGCGAGGCGATAAACACGGTATAGAGCTCTTGCGGCGATAGGGAGTCGGGCATCGAGACGATCAATCTCCCGCCGGCCTTGCTTTACGAAGCACTGGACGGTGCGTCATCGCTCGAAATGGGGCGATCAAGAGCGGTCGCCGGCTCCGGGCGTTCCACGCGGGATCGCAGATCCTCGACCACGGCATAACAAGCCGGGACCAGGACCAGGGTCGCCGCCATCCCGAACAGGAGCCCTGCGGTCAGCGAGACGGTTACCGGAACCAGGAACTTGGCCTGTTCGCTCTGCTCGAACAACATCGGGAAGAAGCCGACCAGGTTGGTCAGGGACACCAGGAAGATCGCCCGGAACCGGCTGGTGCAGGCCTCGATGATGAGGCTGGAGGCTTGAGGCTTGAGGCTGGAGGGCAGAGGCTGGAGGCTCTAGGTCGCGATCTGCTGTGCTTTCTCCTACCTCTAGCCTCCGGCCTCAAGCCTCGTCCGCCGTCGCTTGATGTAGTCGAGCAGCACCACGCTGTCGTTGACGACCACCCCGCTTGCCGCGACCATGCCGACCAGGGACTGGAAGGACAGGTTCAAACCGAGCGCCCAGTGGGCCAGCAGGCCGCCCAGCCACGCCACCGGCACGGCCAGGAGGAACAGGAAGGGTTGGGGCATAGGAGCGAAAGCTCACGGCCAGGAGGGCGTAAATCACCGCGAGCGCGATGAGGGTATTGCGCTTCAGGCCCGCCATGATCTCGTCCGCTTCTTCGGCGGCCTCGCCGCGCGAGATCTCGATCCCGGGGAAGCGCTGCTTCAGGTCTGGGAATAAGTTTGCTTCCAAGTCCTTGCTGATCGACTCGGGGCTTTGCGGCGGCAGATCGATGAGCTGCACGTGCAACTCCACCACCCCTTGGCGGTCCGCGCGGCTGAGACCGCCATACCCCGGCGCGAAACCGATCTCCGCCAAGGCCCCGAGCGGCGCCTGCCCGCCGTTCGGCACACGTACGGGCAGGGCCAGGAGGTTATCGATGGACTGGCGCTCGGCGCGCGGATGGCGCACCTGGATCTTGACCTCTGATCGGCCGCGCATGAAGCGTTGGGCCTCCTCATAGACCTGCGGATCAGTTTCCTCCAACACCACTTCCACCCCTTCGATCACTTTCGGCATCTCCGGCGGCGGCGTGGGGTTCAATTCGGTTTCCACCTTAGCGAGCGCGTCCACGAATTGTTTGACCCGCGCCTCGCTTTCGGCGTAAGGCGTGCCTATCGGCGGTACCAGATGCACGTGGAACTCGCCGTAGCTGCCGTCTTCTTCCAGCGAGACTTGCAGGTACTCACCCTGAATCACCGCGACACCGATCATGAGCAGAGCCGCGAAAGCGGCGACGGTCGCGTAACGCCAGACTAGCGCCCGCTCCAGGAAGGGCCGGTAGACCCGGGCGATGAACGCGGCCAGGGCCCCGTTCAGCACGGTGCGCAAACGCGCCAGGACGGTCGGCGCCCCGGATCGCGGGGATTTATCGGCGAGGTGCGCGGGCAGGATCAAGAGTGACTCCAGGAGCGAGAAGGCGAGCGTCAGGATCATCACGATCGCGACCGGTTTCATGAACTGCGTGGCCCAGCTCGGCGGCACAAAGAGCCCCGGCAGGAAGGCCACGAGCCCGATGGTGACACCCAGGGTGACGGGCATCGCCACCTCGCGCACCCCCTGGATGGCGCCGCGTAGGCCCGAGACCCCCTGCTCTTGCAGCTCGTGGATGCGCTCGCTCACGATGATGGCGTCATCGACCAAGACCCCCATGGCGAGGACGAAGCCGAAGAGCGAGAGCATGTTGAGGGTCACACCGATCGTGGGCAGCCACCAGAACGCGCCGAAGATGGAGATCAGGACCCCGACCGCCGCCCAGACCGCGACCCGGGTGCGGAGAAACAGCATGAGCACCAGCAACACCAGGCAGAAACCCGTGATCCCTTCGAAGGCGAGCGTGTCCAGAAGCTCGGCGAAGGAGCGCGCGTTGTCACGCCGCGTGATCACCTCGATCCCATCGGGCAGTTGCGCGGCCAGGGTCTCGACGTATCCTTTGACCTCTTCGGCCACCTCCACCAGATCATGCTGGGGCACGACCCAGATGCTCTCGGACGGATAGCCGTCGCTGGTGTTCTCGAAGTGCTGGTCGACGGAACCATCGGTGACGTCGGCGATGTCGCCGAGCCTGAGGACACTGCCATCCGGGTGGGTGCGTAATATCAGCCCCAGCAGCCGGGCGCGGTCGTAAGCGGTGTACTTGGCGCGCAGTTGGAATTCGCCCGCGGACGCTTTCAGCTCGCCGCCCGGCACATCGAGGGAGCTTGTTACGCACCGCCAGGGCGATCTCGGACAGGGTGAGTCGATGCTGGCGCAGGCGCGCGGCGGGGACCTCGACCGCGATCTCGTAGGCCACCTTGTTCCAGAGGTTCGCGCGGCGCACGTCGGGCAGCGCACCCAGCTCGTCGCGCACGCGCTCGGCCAGTTGCCGCAACGTGAGCTTGTCCGCGTGCCCGCGCAGGACCACCGTGATGGCCGCGGACTCCCAAGCCCTGATCGTCGATCTCGATGCGCTCCACCGCCTTCGGCAAGTTGCGGAGCGATTGGGTGCGAGCGCGCACGCCGCTCACGAACGCCTGGATGTCGTGGTCCTGCTCGATCTGAACGCTAATTTCGCAACTGCCGTCCAGAGACGCCGTTTCGATGTGCTGTGTCCTTCCGGTAAGCCTGCATGAATTCCGCTGAGGTTCTTGATATCGTCAGTTGCCGCTTTAGGGATGTCCCCGCAGCTCGGGGGCCATCGCGTGGGCGGCGTGTTCGCCATCGATAAGATCGACATTGTGCTCGCCTGCATCGAAGAGACCCTGCCGGTGCGCTCGTTCAATGTAGCAGGGCGCTATGTCGTGTGTATTGAGGCGGAGCAGCAGAGCGCGGCGCACGGCGCACGCTACAGCTACAGCTACTGTTGCTCGATCTTTTCCGCAAGCCAGATCTTGATCAGGGACTGGTACGGCACATCGCGCCTGTTCGCCTCGAACTTGATGCGTTCGAGCAAGGCCAGCGGCAGCCTGAGCGAGATGGCTTGGGTGGAGGATTTGAGATTGGGGAAGCGTGCTTGTTGAGTCTTGGACGAATCGAAATACTGGCTTGTATCGTGAGTCTCCCAGAAGGCGCGTTCTTCGGCTTCCGATTGAAATTGGGGTATGGGTTTAAGTTTCGCTTTCATAAAGATCTCTCTCTTGCCGGTTCATGCCACGGGCGGAAATTACCCGGATCTTGGTCTCGTGATCTCACAGCGTAAAAGATGACGGTCAACAGCCTGCCGCTCATCGTTTTGCCCAGTGCGCGGAACCGTCGCTCGCTCTGGCTGTGCGCCTCGTCGGGGGTGATGAAGAGCGGATGATTCACGAACACCTGCTCCGACTCCGAAAACGATACGCCATGCTTATTAGTGCTCTTTGCCCAGTTCCCCGCATCCCAGTCAAAACCGACGATGCGCTGAAAATCAATCATGAACGTATATTGTCATTATATACGCTGACAAGCCATTGTGTTAACCCGCGTAAGCCGGAATGGTGGGGCGGAAGCCCCTTGTGGGCGTTCCGCCGAACGGGTGGTGGCGGTAGATTCCATACGGCGGATCGCCCTCACGGGCATCCGCCCTGCGGGAGCTACAGGAGCTGTATTGAACGCCGCTCGGTGCCGCTTATCAGTTTCTCCGACCGATGAAAAGCGCCGTCATTCCGTATATGGAATGACGCGCCTGTCGGAAATCATCGTGACTGCCTGCTCGGAGGCAGTGCGGTTCTTCGCCCGTGTTTCGTCTTATATAGAGAACAACAACGATTCACGGGAGGAACTCCGATGCACCACACCCTAAGGACCCAGAATACGCGGCGCGATCGTGGCCCTCGCCGCGTCACCATGCTCTCCCTGCTCTTGGCCATGCTCCTCACCGCGGTCCCAACCGCTGGTGCGGCGGCAGACGCCGAGCTTAAGGCCACAGACCTCGACATTCCGGCCCAGGCGCTCATTCCCGCCTTGAACGCCTTCGCCGAACAGTCCGGCCTGCAGTTGCTCTACAGCGCAGAGCTCGCCGAGGGCAAGACCACCCGCGGCGTCTCGGGCCGTCTCACCCCGGAGCAGGCCTTGCAGACTCTGCTTGAGGGCACCGGGCTTTCCTACCGGTTCGTGGACCCCGGCACCGTGACCCTAACACGGCCCGACCCACTGGCGGCTCTGGTCGCGGAGGCACGCAGACCCATCGACTATGCCCAGGTGACCGAGCCAACGCCTGACAAGCCCCAAGCGCCGGCCAAGAAAAGCGAAGAAGGCCCGACGGTGCTGCCGGAGATGACTATCACCGCCTCGCCTTTGGACGACACCGGCTACTCCGTCTTCAACGCCACTACCGCCACCAAGACCGACACGCCGATCATGGAGACGCCGGTGTCGATTCAGGTGATACCGCGGCAAGTCATTGAGGACTAGAAGGCCACGCGGATCAAGGAAGTGCTCGAAAACGTGAGCAGCGTGCGGCCGCAGCCCAGTATCAATTCCGGCACCGGCTTCATCATCCGAGGGTTCCCCAACAATGAGACCTATCGAAACGGGCTCTTGGCGGAAAGCAATGAATTCGACAGCTTCAACGTTGAAAGCATCGACGTGCTCAAGGGTCCTGCCTTCGTCCTCTACGGGCGCATTGAGCCCGGCGGCATCATCAATATCACCACCAAGCGCCCCCTGGATGCGCCTTACTACTCCCTGGAGCAACAATTTGGGTCCTATGATTTCTACCGCACCCAGTGGGACGCCACCGGGCCGATCACGTCGGATAGATCCTTGCTGTACCGCTTCACCGGGGCCTACCAGAACAGCGACTCGTTTCGGGATTTCAATTTCGTGGACCGGATCGCGGTCAACCCCAGCCTGACTTGGCGGCCCAGCGCCGCCACGGAAGTTGACTTGGAGGTGGAAGGACTTCGTCAAGAGTACCAAGTGGATCGCGCCTTGTTCGCCATTGGCGACCGCCCGGCGCTCATCCCCATCGGCCACTCGTTCATCGATCCCAACGATCCGGTGGACTATCTCTCCAAGGTGCACTTGGGCTTCAACCTGACCCACAAATTCAACGCCGCCTGGACGCTGCGCAATCGCTTCCTCGCCACCTGGAGCGACTGGACCAACACCTCGGTGAAGCCAGCCAATCCCTTCACCGTGGCGGCCTTTCTGGACCCGAGCACCGGCAACCGGCTCTACCCGCGCAATATCTTTTTTCAGGAGTCTATCGAAGAAAAATACGCCACCAACCTGGATCTGACCGGGAAGTTCCAGCTTGGGCAAACCCGACATGAGGTATTGGCCGGATTCGATTATTTGCGGTCATTACCCACGTACCATATACAGGGCAATTTCGTTCAGCCGATCCCCGGGCTGGAGATCGACATCTTCAATCCGCAATACGGCATCGACCCGGCCGTGTACGCTCAGGCCTTAGCGGTCAATTTCCCGCCCGGCGGGAACTTCAATCAATTCACCAATGATTTTTACGGCGTGTACTTCCAGGATCACATCACCCTGTGGGACCGGCTCCATATCCTGGGCGGCGGTCGGTATGACTGGGCAGAGACGGGCAGGGGCAGAGGCGCTTCGTTCGCTGAGGCTGAGGCCAACCTCCCGTCCGACATCCGAAAGGACGAGGCCTTCAGCCCGAGGGTAGGCGTGCTCTATCAACCCTGGTACTGGTTAAGCGTCTACGGCAATTGGGCCACTTCATTTGGTGCCAACAACGGACTGTCGGCTACCTGTGAGACGTTTGATCCTGAAATTGGCGAGCAGTTCGAAGCTGGCTTTAAGACTGAGGTGTTCGATCAGCGAGTCAGCACGACCCTTGCCTTCTACCACCTCACCAGGCAGAACATTTTGACTCCGAATTTCATCACGCCCGATCCCTTCGACAGCATCGCGGTCGGCGAGGCGCGCAGCCGCGGAATAGAGCTCGATATGACCGGCCAGATCACGGAGGAGTGGAACCTCATCGGCAGCTACGCCTACACGGGTGCGCGGGTCACCTTGGACAACGGAGGGCTACAAGGGAACCTGCTGAGCAACGTACCCGAACACGCCGGCAGCCTGTTTCTAAAGTACGACTTCAAACAGCACGCACCGCTCAACGGCTTAAGCCTTGGGTTCGGTGCCTTTGTCGTGGGTGACCGTGCAGGCGATCCCGAGAACACCTTCAAATTGCCGGGCTACACCAGGCTGGACACCTTCGCCGCCTACCGTTGAAAAATCGGGTCTTCGACGGTCACCGCCCAGCTCAACGTCCGCAATCTGCTCGACAAGGAATATTTCGAATCGACCGATCCGTTCAGCAACGCCCCACCCCGAGTGGGTATCTATCCCGGCGCGCCGCTGACGGTGCTGGGATCGATTCGCGTTGAATTTTAAGCAGGCTGTTGGAGCGCGGAGGTATAACGGGATGGCGGAGTTGGATAGTTTCTGAGACGTTGAGTCAAGAAGAAATCGTAGAAATCGTAGCCTGGATGAAACGAAGTGGAATCCGGGGAACCATAGGTGCGGTACGCTTTTCCCGTATTCCGCTGCGCTGCATACGGGCTACGGCTGGTTCGTCATATCGATGCGTTACGGCGCCGGACAAGATCAGGTACGGTGGGCACGCCTTCTGTGCCCACCAAATGCCCGTAATGGTGGGCACCCGCATTGTGCTCGCCCTACGGACTCCCGATTCAGAGCTTGGAGAGGATGTCGTTCTTATCGATATGCTTCGCTTGGGCAACGGCACCCAACACCGCGTTCAGCGTCCCTAGCCGCAGCGACGCATGGGCCGGAACAGCAATGCGGTGATGATGCGGGTCGTTCGTTTCGAGGATGACATGACTACCTACTTGGTGCACCTGGCGATACCCGAAATGCCTCTCAAGAATTTTGATTAGAGCAACACCGCTTACGTCGCGCGGCAGCTTCATGCGCAAGTTAGCAGTTCATCCCGCACCAAGTGGAGGCGGATGCATGACGGTTTCGGTTCGTCGAAAAAATACGCCGACACCGCCTCACGTACATTGGCGCGCAATTGTTCCCAGCTATCGCCCTGCGTGAAGATATCGTGCGAAAGGGATTCGGCGACGAATCCCCCGTCAGCTTCCTGTGTTACGCTGAATACGATTTCCATAAGCATAATCTGGCAGAATTCCACTTTAGGGGCAAGCCCGAGTAGGTTGGGGTGAGGTACGAACCCCAACCTTTTGCGGCGGCCGAGGTTTGCGTTGGGGTTCCCCTTCGACAAAGCTCAGCCCGCGTAGCGCCGCATGAATGCGACGGCCAACATCACGCCATGCCCGATTACCAACGCGCCTGGCATCCCGGCGGGACTTACTTCGTCACGGTCAACGCACTGCAAAGGCGTGACAACGATCTGCTCACACGGCACATCGGGCTTCTGCGGGAAACCGTCCGACGGGTACGCCTGGCACATCCGTTCCTGATCCACGGCTGGGTGGTGTTGCCCGATCTTCTGCATTGCGTGATCGGCTTCCCCCCGGCGATGCCGCCTTTGCCTTGCGGTGGCGGTTGATCAAGCTGGCTTTCTCGAAAGGCTTGCCGATGACCGAACGGCGTTCGGCGGTGCGCAGGCGACGCGGCGAACGTGGCGTCTGGCAACGGCGGTTCCTTCGATACGCTCAGGACAGGTCTGGGAGGATTTGATTTGAGACCACGGGATTTCGCGGCGAATAGGAATTATGTACATTTCAACCCGGTTAAACACGGTTATGTAAGGCGGGTGGCTGAGTGGCCGCGGCGTCCCGCGCACGTTCTTGGGGTCGGCGCGGGTGTGCACCGCGCCCTTCCCCTCGATGCCCGTCTGCTTCTGGAATGACCTGGACGGGGCGAAGTACCGGAAGGCCTACTTTGACACCTTCCCGGGCGGGGTCCGCATCGGCACGGCGGAGATCTACCGGCAGGTCGAATCCCTGTCCGAGGTCCTGGAGGCCATCGCCGTCGGGCAGGAGTGGCAGGGAGACGTGCGGGTCGTCCTGTTCGTGCGCCTGGGGCGGGCCTGACTCTGGACCCGGCCTTGGCCCCGTGCCTGGCGGGGCTGCTTGCTCGCGTTTTCCTTTGAAGATCATCGCTCGCTTTCCGAAGCACACCACTCATTCGCAGGATGCGCTATCCTAACACTCGCAATTGACCACCGTAAGCATGATAACGAGGCGTGCTTGCCTGACTAGGAAAAAGGGGATTCAATGTTGAAACGACTGTCCTACGCGCTGTGTCTTTGGAGTTTGGGGTGTGCTGTGCTTGTGGCTGCACCAACGCCGGTGCGAGAGTTCCGCTTGGACAATGGCCTAAAGCTTATCGTGCAAGAAGACCACCGCGCACCCGTTGTGGTGACCCAAGTCTGGTATAAGGTGGGCTCTAGCTACGAGCATGACGGCATCACGGGGATCTCGCACATGTTGGAGCACATGATGTTTAAGGGCACCGATAAAACCGGCCCTAATGAGTTCTCGCAGATCATTTCCCGTAACGGGGGTTCGGACAACGCCTTTACCGGGCGAGACTACACCGCTTATTTCGAGAAACTGGAACGTTCCCGGCTACCCATCAGTTTTGAGCTGGAAGCCGACCGCATGCGCCACCTGAAGCTATCGCAACAGGAATTCGCGAAAGAACGTAAAGTCGTCATGGAAGAGCGCCGTTTGCGCACCGAGGACGATTCCCAGGCCATGACTTATGAGAAGGCCATGTCCGTCGCTTATCAGACCAGTCTCTATCGCCACCCCATCATCGGTTGGATGGCGGACATCGAAAACTACACCCTAAATGATCTGGGCGCCTGGTACGAAAAATGGTATGCACCGAATAATGCGACCGTGGTGGTTGTCGGCGATGTGGAACCACAAGCGGTTTTCGATCTCGCGAGACGGACATTTGGGGCGCTGCCTAAAGCCGAGGTGACGCCGGTCAAACCAAGGCCGGAGGTCCCGCAGCTGGGGGAGAAGCGAATCGTCGTCAGGGCCGTCGCAGAGCTTCCGTATCTTATCCTGGGATACAAAACACCCTCTTTGAAAGAAGCTCTGAACACACCGCTGGAGATCACTGAGGCAGAGGTGTACGCCCTGGAGGTATTGGCTGCGGTGCTCGATGGCGGTGACAGCGCGCGTTTGAACAAAAATCTAGTGCGAGGAAAACAGGTCGCGGCGAGCGCCAGCGCCAGTTACGATCTGCTATCACGCTTGAATGCGCTCTTTATGCTCGGGGGGATCCCGGCACAGGGTCATGACGTGAAGGATCTAGAAGCAGGGTTACGTGCAGAGGTGGAGCGATTGCGTAGCGAGCCGATAACGCCGGAAGAGCTCGCTCGGGTCAAGACCCAGGTTATCGCCTCAGAGATCTATGAGCGGGATTCCACTCTTTACCAAGCCATGCAGATCGGGATCTTGGAGACGATAGGTTTGCCTTGGTCGGTTAAAGACGGCTACGTGGACAAGCTTAAAGGGGTGACGACCGAACAGGTTCAACACGCGGCGAAAAAATACCTGGTCCCCGAGCGCTTGACCGTCGCTGTGCTGGAGCCCTTGACCCAAGCGAAAGAGCGATCGCGATGATAGCCAGGACAATGGCATTTTCCCTAGTGGGGCTAGCGGCTGCGGCGTACGCCGCGCCCCCGATAGAACACTGGCAAACGAGCAACGGTGCACGGGTGTTTTTTAGCCATGCGGGCGATTTGCCGATGGTCGATATCAGGGTGGTGTTTGACGCCGGGGGGGCACGCGACGGGGTAAACAAGGGCCTGGCCGTATTGACCAATGCGGTGCTCGCCGAGGGCGCGGGGGGATTGCCGGCGGAGGTGATCAGCGAACGATTTGAGGATCAGGGGGCTGACTTTGAGTCTAGCGCCTTGCGTGACATGGCGTGGGTGAGCCTGCGCAGCGTGACGGAAAAAGCAAATCTTC
The DNA here is from genome assembly GCA_050740915.1 of Gammaproteobacteria bacterium. Taxonomy (GTDB): domain Bacteria; phylum Pseudomonadota; class Gammaproteobacteria; order JBOHHR01; family JBOHHR01; genus JBOHHR01. The sequence continues at coordinate 11,722 of JBOIEG010001320.1, forward strand.
GGCCGGCGTTGGAGACGCTCGCTTTGGTTTTGGCCGAGCCCGATTTTCCTGGACCCGCTTTCGAGCGCCAGCGCAAGCGACTTTTGGTGGCCTTGGCACAGAAACAGCAGTCTCCTAGCGATTTAGCGGATGAGGCTTTTTATCAGGCCGCCTACGGCGATCATCCCTATGCGAGCGATCCAAACGGAACACCCGAGACGCTCAATGCGCTCAAGGTTAAAGACCTGCGCCAGTTCTATCAGCGCCTTTATGTGGCGCGCAATGCGGTGCTCGCCATCGTCGGCGATCTCAGCAAGGCCGAAGCGCAAGCGATGGCAAAGATGGTGATCGGTCCGCTCCCAGAGGGCGATGCCCCCGAGCCCTTACCGGAGGTCAAACCGCCGAGCGGCCCGATCACGCGTCATCTTCCTCACCCATCGACCCAGACCCATATTCGCATAGGCCAGATCGGGATCCGGCGAGATGATCCGGACTACTTCCCGCTTTATGTGGGCAACCATGTCTTGGGCGGCTCCGGGCTCGTGTCTAGGCTGGCTGACGAAGTGCGGGAAAAGAGAGGGCTTTCCTATAGCGTGTCCAGCTATTTCTCCCCTATGCGGGTGAGCGGACCTTTTATCGTGGGCCTAGAGACGAAAAATTCCCAAGCTAAAGAGGCACTGGAGGTAACCGAAGCCACCCTGCGCGCGTTCGTAGAGCAAGGGCCAACGGAAAAAGAGCGTACTGCGGCGGTCATGAATCTTACGGGTGGATTCCCGCTGCTCGTCGACAGCAACGCAAAGAGCGTGGAATACCTCGCTATGATTGGGTTTTACGGCTTACCCATCGATTTTTTGCAGACTTTCGTCGACAAGGTAAGAGGCACCGCGCGTAGGAGTATCGTGGATGCCTTGCATCGACGCATGGCCCCTAGCCGCTTGATTACCGTGACCGTCGGGGGAAACGTGCCCTAGGCCGCGGCCAGGCCAGCAATGAGCGAGAAAAAAACGCCCCTATAGCGTGAAGCGTGCAGCGGCCGGTACGGTGCGGATCATCGGCGGGCGCTGGCGGGGGCGGCGATTGCTCGTGCCCGAGGTGGCGGGCTTACGTCCAACCAGCGATCGGGTGCGAGAAACATTGTTTAACTGGTTGATGCCGTTCGTCGAGGGCGCGGCCTGTGTGGACTTGTTCGCAGGCAGTGGTGCGTTGGGGTTTGAAGCCGCCTCGCGTGGCGCGGCGCGCGTGGTCATGGTAGAAAAAAGCGCGCCGCTGGTGAGCTCATTGCACCGCACGGCGGAAAAACTCGGCGCCGAGAGCATCCAGATAGTCCACGCCGATGCCTTAGAATGGCTGGGGGGAGCCGGCTGTCCTTATGATATCGTGTTTCTCGATCCTCCGTTTCAAGGAGGCTTACTGCCGGGTTGCTGCTCGCGCCTCATTTCGAAGGAGTGGCTCGCCAGCAATGCGCTGGTGTATGTTGAAAGCCGCAAAAACGCACCGCGCTCGGGCTGGTTGAGCGATTGGCGGATCTGGCGCCAGGGATGCACGGGGGGCGTGGCTTACTACCTGTTACAACAACAATAATCAAGACGGAAGATAAAGAAAGGAGCGCCGCAATGAGCATCACAGCGATCTATCCGGGCACTTTCGATCCCATTACCAACGGGCACACCGATATCGTCGTGCGCGCCGCGAGGATCTTTCAGCGGGTGGTCGTGGCAGTGGCCGGAAGCACCTCCAAGCGCACGGTGTTTTCTCCCGAAGAGCGCATCGAGCTAGCAAAGAGCGCCCTTTCCGCCGTGGGCAATGTGGAGATTTGTCGCTTTGATGGCCTGATGGCCGACTGCGCGCGCGAGAAGAATGCCACGGTCATCCTCCGAGGCTTGCGCGCGGTCTCCGATTTCGAGTACGAATTTCAAATGGCCAGCATGAACCACAAGCTGATCCCGGAGGCGGACACTTTGTTTCTCACCCCGGCCGAACAGTTCGCCTATATCTCCTCAAGCCTGGTGCGCGAGGTGGCTTCGCTAGGGGGCAGTGTGGGCGATTTCGTTTGCCCGGCGGTAGAGAACGCACTGATGCGGTGCCTGCGGGGGCAGCGCCGGCCGATCGAATAAGGATTCGCGTTAACATGTGCTTTTAGTCGACGCCCCGCTGCACGACATGCATGCACGGGTAACCTGCCATATAAAATCGGGGCCTGCGCGGCATACGTCCAAATCCTTTTTATTGACCGCGTCCGTTTTGATCCCAACACATGCATCCATGCAGGGGAGTGCGTACGCGGTCTCCCCGCCATCTTCAACCTCTCGAAGGACTCGTGGATAGACATATACTCTGCTTCCATGCAAGCAATCATCGAGCAGTAGCATTGTCCTTCGGGGGCCTTGACCTTGAAACCCTCAAGAAAGCCAAGAAAGCCGAATAGAAACCGTATCAATTTACCGCTAAGGAGGATGAGAACATGCCGAAGTACGTCATCGAGCGAGAGCTCCCCAATGCTGGCAAATTATCTGCCCAAGAGCTGCAAGCGATTTCGCGAAAGTCCTGCGGCGTACTGAATCGGATAGGTCCTCAGATCCAATGGGTGCAGAGCTATGTCACCGGTGATAAGGTCTACTGTGTGTACATCGCCCCCAGTGAGGAGATGATCCGGCAGCACGCTCGAGAAGGTGGTTTTCCAGCTAAACGTGTCTCTGAGATAAAGGCAGTGATCGACCCAACGACGGCTGAAGGCTAATCCGAGCTCGGCTGTGGCTTTGCATACGTCTCGGCCTGGCTGGCACGGCGGGGAGCGCGCGTCGTTGGCATCGACAACTCTCCCGCGCAGCTCGCAACTGCGCGGCGCCTCCAACAACAGCATGGTTTAGATTTCCCGCTGCTCCACGGCAACGCCGAGGCTATTCCCTACCCCGATGAGAGCTTCGACTTCGCCATCTCAGAGTACGGCGCGTGCCTATCCAAAGTGCTGGATTCCCGAGGCCGCGCGCCTCCTGCGCCAGAACGGCCAACTGGTTTTCCTCACCAACTCCTTCTTGCTGATGCTCTGCATACCGGCCGAAGACGGTATCGCTGCCGCGGATCAGCTGTTGCGCCCAGCGTTCGGGATGTACCGCGTCGAATGGCCGGGCGACTCGGGCGTCGAATTCCACCTTTCGCACGGGGACTGGGTCCGACTGCTGCGGCGCTCGGGCTTCGACATTGAGGATCTGGTCGAGGTGCGCCCCACCGCGGACGCGAACACACGCTACCCGTTCGTCACGCTGGAGCGGGCGCGGAAGTGGCCCTGCGAAGAAGTATGGAAGGCGTGCAAACGCGGATGATCGTGCGAGCGTGGCCGTCTAACAAGCGGTTGGAGCAGAGCGGCGCGCAACCAGCTCGTCATGGCCGGGCGGCGGTGGACGCCAGCCGCTCAACCGCCGGTCGTTAGGCGGCAACGCCTACTAAGTCATGCGGTTTCTCGACAAATTTCCAGCGCTGCTCCTTGATATGAATGGCACTTTCATGTTCGGCGAGGATAGATTCGGTGCGGGCGAGGACTTTCATGCAACCTATCGTTCCGTTGGTGGCCGTAGGCTTTCAGCCGCAGAGGTGACACGCTTCATTCGTGCCTGCTACGACGGTTCTGGGAAGGGGTCGAAGATCCTACGCCGCTACCGCGTCGCTGCGTGGGTTGTCGCCAATGAGCGTCAGGCGTCGCACTGGTCGGCTTAAGCTCAAAGCAGGAGAATACGCCAACGGTCGCGTCTAGCGGCGCTATGGCACGGCAAATGCCCCATGGATAGGAGGATAGAGATAAGGAAAGGTCAATGTTTAGAACTACGGCATTATTGGTATCTGTTCTTGTAAGCACTACAGTAGGTGCTTCCGAGTGGTGGTTTATTGGGATCGCCGCCGGTGAAAACACGCCGTTTTTTTTCGTCGACAAGGAGAGTTTGGCTACCTCGGGAAAGGAACGAATCAAGTTTTGGGAGTGGCGCATACTGAGCAAAGACGACCAAAGCCCTTGGGGTACTTACCGAACCAGCAAAAGCTTGAATACGGCGGATTGCCAATCGAAAAAGTTAGGGGTTGCTAGGGTAATTTTTTACGATTCAAACGGTCATGTCGTGGATTCTGTGGATAACGACAATCGGGAGTTGATAGAGCTTGCCCCTGACAGTATAGGAGAGGCAAAACGTAAGTTCGTGTGCTCGCGTGGAAATTCACCGGAGCCTGGGCAGACCTGGGCAATCGACCCAGAGGCTTACGCAGAACGGTTTCTTAGCAGCGCTTGGGCCATTCCTAACTAAGTTCAGAATTACTGATCTCGAACATTCTGCGATGAGACCAATTCGTAAATCAGGCGCAGATCGGTCCCTGGGAAAAGTGGTGGTGTTGGGCTCAGTGCACAGATGGCGCAGGCCTCATCGGAGCTGTCGTTGGCGAACGGATACACCCGCACGGTGAGTGTCTTCTGCGGAGGGTTGGGTAAGAGATCAATCTCGGTGCGGTAGATGGCACGGAGCAGACTGCGTGCATCGTCGTGGCGGGCCATCTTCTCGCGCAGGGTCTGGGCCATCGCTGTCTCGGTTCCTCTTCGGGCAGCTCTTTGAATGGGATATGTCGCCGGGTCGTTTTGCGCTCGGCTTTAAGCACGGCGACTTCTTTTTGCAGCTGTGCGACGTGCTCGTGGAGCGCGGCTTTGCGCCGCTCGAAAGCCTCTACCTTGCGAGGCTCGATCTCTCCTTCCGTTCGTATGTATGATGGGTCAAGCCCTGCTGTTCGGTCATTGAGTGTCTCAGATATCCGTGATCATCCCGGCCTACAACGAGGCCGATACCATCGGTGCGACCCTAAGGGTGCTCGCCCCGATAAGGGCTCAAGGACATGAAGTCATATTGGCCGATGGGCGAAGCTCGGACCAAACCGTCGAGATCGCCCGGGGACATATCGACTGCCTCGTGAGCAGCGAAAGGGGACGTGGAAACCAGATGAATGCCGGCGCCGCTGTCGCTCGTGGTGACATACTGCTGTTCCTGCACGCCGATACCCTGCCTCCCAAGGGCGCGCTCGATCACGTTGTATACGGGCTGCGTGAGACGGGGCTCGTGTGGGGCCGGTTTGACATCCGCCTTTCCGGCGCAATACGGCTGCTCCGGGTGGTGGAAACGCTGAGCAATTTTCGATCGCACTGGACCGGGATCGCTACCGGCGATCAGGCGCTTTTTATGCACCGCAGAGCCTTCGAGGCGGTCGGCGGGTTTGCCCAAGTGCCTCTGATGGAAGATATCATCATCAGTCGGCGGCTTAAACGCCTAAGCCGTCCTCTCTGCTTGAACGAACGCGTGATCACATCGAGCCGGCGCTGGGAAGAAAACGGGATCATACGCACTATCCTCCGGATGGGGGTGCTGCGACTCGCCTTTTTCTTAGGAGTGAATCCGAGCGTGCTCGCTCGTCATTATGGTTAGGCGAGGCAGTGTGCTGTTAATATTTGCCAAAGCGCCGATCGCAGGCCGGGTCAAGACCCGTTTGATCCCCACCACTGGCCCCGGCAAAGCGGCCGCACTGCATGCCGCGATGGTGCTTGAGACACTATGCACCGCCCAACGCTCCGGATTCGATGCCATCGAACTGTGGTGCCAGCCCCGAGCGCAACACCCGTTTTTTCGTTTCTGCCGAGGGCGCTTCGGCGTTGCGCTGAAAAGCCAGCGCGGGGAGAACCTCGGTGCCCGCATCGTCCACGCTCTGAGCGATGCCCTGAAACGGTACCGCCGCGCCGTAGTTATCGGAACCGATTGCCCAGAGCTTTGCGTTCGTGATCTAAAGCAAGCGGAACAATGGCTCAACGGACCGTACGCGGCGGTGCTTGGTCCCTGCGAGGATGGCGGGTATTTTCTGATTGGGCTTCGGCGCCTCCTTCCCGAGTTATTTCGCGATATTGCTTGGGGGGGATCCGAGGTCGTGGAAACAACGCGGTTGCGTTTGCGCCGTCTCGGCCTGCGCTGGGCAGAGTTGTCGCTGGGCTGGGATCTGGACCGACCGGAGGACCTTTTGCGATGGGCGAGCAGGCGCCTGTTTAGGCCTTAGGCCGCTTGAGGAGCTCGTCGCGAGTTAGAACGTGCCGGAGGACCACTTGGGTGATTTCGGCGAGGGCGTGAGAACCAGTAATTCAGAATCCATTCGTGTCGAAAGCATCCTAAAAACGTCCTAAGTTTCCAGCTTAAGTTTATAACTAATTGATTTATTGGCGCTCCCTAGGGGACTCGAACCCCTGTTTTCGCCGTGAGAGGGCGGTGTCCTAGGCCACTAGACGAAGGGAGCGAGGAAGCCTGATTGTGGCGGGTATAATGGTATTATATGGGTTTGCGGCGCTCGCTCAAGCACAGTGGCGAGAGAAATTCCCGAATGGTTCCCTATCCTCATGAGCGAAACAAGCCCCTTTGCCCGGGTATTTCCGTTTCGAGCTAAACCGCGCATCGTGCCGCGCTCGGAGCACATCATTTCCCGAGCGAGCATTTCGGATAATGCCCTGAAGGTATTGTATCGGCTCAAGAACGCCGGCTACAAAGCCTTTCTCGTCGGCGGTAGCGTGCGGGACCTGTTGCTAGGTCGCGAGCCTAAGGATTTCGACATCGCCACCGATGCGCTGCCTGAACAAATGCGCGAGATGTTTCGCAACTGCCGCTTGATCGGCCGCCGCTTCCGTCTTGCCCATGTGCACTTTGGGAGGGAAATCGTCGAGGTCGCCACCTTCCGAGCGCATCACGATGCGCAACCAGACGGCGACGGCCTGATAAAAGACGGCCGGATCGTGAGAGACAATGTCTATGGTGACATCGACGACGATGTATGGCGGCGTGACTTTACCATCAACGCGCTTTATTACAACATCGAGGACTTCACCGTGGTGGATTACGTAGGCGGCGTCGAGGACATAAGAGCCGGCTGCTTACGGCTTATCGGAGATCCGGAAAACCGTTACCTTGAAGACCCGGTGCGGATGTTGCGGGCGGTGCGTTTCGCGGTAAAACTCGGGTTCAATATCCACCCAGAAACCGCCGAAGCTATATCCAAATTTCAGCATTTGCTCAACGAGATCTCCCCCGCACGTTTGTTTGAAGAAACGTTGAAGCTCTTTATGGGAGGGTCTGCCGTGCAGAGCTTCGAGCAGTTGCGCCACTTTAACTTGTTCGGCCTGTTATTCCCTCAAACCGAGCCCTGCCTCGAAGAGCAAGAACACGGATTTCCGCACATGCTTCTGGTGCGTGCTCTAGAAAATACCGACCAGCGAATCGCTGAAGCAAAGCCGGTCACGCCGGCCTTCCTGTTTGCCGCCTTGCTATGGGATCCCGTGCGCCGGCAGTGGCAAGAATTCTGCGCGCGGGGCGTCAACAGCGACGAGGCCTTGGTACTGGCCGCCGATGCCGTGATCTCCCGCCAGATCGCGCGCGTCTCCATACCCCGGCGCCTCACCCGCATCACGCGGGAGATCTGGACGCTGCAGCCTCGTTTCACCAACCGATTGGGGAAACGGCCCGCTCGCTTGCTGGCCCACCCACGGTTTCGTGCCGCGTATGACTTTCTGCTCCTGCGCACCCAAGCCGGAGAAGACTCAGAAGAACTCAGCGATTGGTGGACGGAGTTCCAACAAGCGCCGAGCAAACAGCGGGACCAAATGCTGGCGGCGCTAAACGAACAGCGTCCCGCCCGCACTCGGGGCAGGCGTATGCGCTGACAAATGCCGAGTAGGGGGAACGCGTGGGGCTGTACGGCGTTTGTTGGCTTGGGCAGCAACCTGGCCAAGCCCAAGTCTCAGGTGAAACGCGCCTTGATCGAGCTTCAGTCGCTTCGATTGAGCCGATTGCTGCGACACTCTTCGCTGTATCGAAGCGCCCCTATGGGACCCACGGACCAACCGGACTACATCAATGCCGTGGCGGCTGTTGACACTGGCCTATCGGCCTTCGCTTTATTAGCCGCTTTGCAAACCATAGAAAACGGCCACGGCCGCACCCGCGGCAAGCTGCGTTGGGGACCGCGTACCTTGGACCTAGACTTACTGCTGTTTGGAAACGTCACAATCGATGAGGAGCGACTAAAAATACCTCACCCGGGTATTTCCCAGCGTGCGTTCGTGCTGCACCCCTTGTACGAAATTGCCCCAGACCTCACGGTCCCGGGTTTGGGTCCGCTGGCGGAGTTGCTTCGCAAATGTCCCTCGCAAGGCCTTAAGCGCCTGACAAACGATGGCTTGTAGGGGGCCGGGCTACATTGCTATTGAGAGACCCATCGGTGTCGGGAAAAACCACCTTCGCGACACGTCCGCGCAGATCTACTGTTGGAGCGTGCTGAGGAGAACCCCTTTCTCCCGCGTTTCTACCAGACCCCAGAGCAAGCGACGTTGCCGGACGCAATTGTTCTTCCTGTTTCAGCGACCCCGGCGAGCACAAACGGCGCGCCAACGCTCTATTGCGCTCATACGCGTCGCCGATGTTCTGCTGGAAAAAGACCGCATCTTCGCCAGGGTAAGAGCATTAAAAGTGACTACCCGAACAGTACCTTAGCACGATAGTTGTCGTCCCAACCGGCTTTGAGGCGTTTTTGTTTGATACCCTTCTTAAGTGTTTTTTCTTGTTTGAGAAGGTT
>JBOIEG010001321.1:0-5546 GCA_050740915.1 Gammaproteobacteria bacterium
TGTCTTGCGAGATCTGGTTCTTGTTCAAATAAAGCCCTGGATGCTTCGTCTGCCATGAGGGATACCGTTGCTTCAGTTGTGTTCCCGCTATTTTACCAGCTCCCTTCTCATCATTCCCCTGTCCCAAGAGGTTTTTTCACAGCCTCTCAGTTTATTTTAATATTGCCCAATGCCACCCCAGAACGGTGCTCCTCTAACATGCGCCCGACATTTCGGGCTATTTCTTCGGCGGCGATGGCTGGCCGCTTGCCCTGAGGGTGAATACCGCATACGGCGGTGGTGCACGCGTGGTCGAGATCGGGACGCCAGCGCGAGCGCCCCGCCGGGTCTCGTCCATAGGTCAGATACGCCGACAAGGTGTCTAGCCCGGTGCCGGGTCTCTCCCCAATCAGGTGGACGATCACCTCGACATCGAGCAGCGCCCCGATATGGTAACCGGCTCGCACTCGGCCATTGACGATGATGAGCTCCTTATCGCCGGTCTCATGACCCATCCCACTAAGCGTATAACGGATTGGAGGCAAGACAGCGCGTAGGTTTACGTTGAGCGCATTGGCATTGAGTCCATCGGAAAGCACGATCTGGACGCGCGGTCGATGAGAGGGGTAGAGGTTGATGACGCGCGCGATATCCTCATCGCCGATGCGCTCGCCGGTGCTCGGATGGGTGATGAAATCATCACGGTCTTTGGCGCAAGTGCGGACGCGCAGGTGTCGTGGGGACACATCGTTTATCACCCCCTCCGCGAGCGTGGCGCGCAGCGCCTGCTGTGCATGGGCATAGATCCGTTCGAGGCGCTTGGCCACCTCAGGCGGTGCTTGGTAGTGAGGCCCATGCCCATAGCCAAGATCGTAGCCGGCTTGCTGTAAGCTCGCGATCTTTTTCATGCCCTGCCGGTGCAACGACTGTTGCGTGCTCTTGTCGCCCGCAGCCTTGCGATAGACGCTATAAAGCACGGCGGCGTGTTCTAGGGTGGCGTCGGCAGTGTCGTGTTCCTCCATCACGCCGAGAGCCCAAAGCCGCTCCTGCATCGCGCTGGTGATCTGTCGCCCGCTGCGCTGGCGCAGCTCGGGGTGTTCGCGAAACGAAGTGGTGAGATAACCCAGCATCGGATCAGCGTTGCCGGCTACGGCCATGAGGTATGCGGGCGCCGCTTGGGCCACGACCGTTTGAGTCAAAGCCTGTAATGCCGTCGGCTCAATAGCCATGTGAAAAGTGCTGCAGACATCTAACCCCATCGTTAGCCCATGCAGCTTCGCCATCACGGTGTCTTCGAGGCAGGCGCGAAGCAACTGCTCCGGGGTGCGGAAAACCTCCGGTCCGATGAACCCCGCCACGTCGTTCACAATCATCCATACCGGGCGAGTCGGATCGCGCCTCTGTACTTGCTGGCGTAGATACCGCGCCACCCCATAGGTCCGAGCCTCCAAGGTCACCATGTCCACGCCTGCTGCGGCGCCGTTCGTGATCTCAGATCCCTGCCCGGTCTCAAAATAAAGGCCCTCGAAGCCGTGCGCGAGCTCCGTGATCCCGTCGATATCGAGCCCCACCATGCCGAGCAGCGCCGAAGAGGTGCCGGCCAGGCTTTGGAAACCGACGTCTACCCGGGTGTGGGCGCGAGCCGCATCTTGCTTCACGATGTCGGAAAGAACACAGTAACGGGTCGGAAGTCGCAGGTGCTCGACCACATCGCGCAAGAGTTGCTCTAGGCGGATGATGGTGTAGAGATCGTCGCTCGCCGGGTTGAGGCCTAGGATCACGTCTCCGCAACCATAACTCAAGCCCTCCAAGATGGAAAATAAGATCTCCTCCTCCTCGTCGTCGCCCGGGCTGTTAGGCTGAATACGCGAGCCAAAGTGCTGCGGTGAGCCAATCGCAACATTGCCGCTCGGGCCGTGATAGGGGAGGGGATTAAACAGGCGCCGCGCCAGTGCCGAGAGCTCGGCATTGCTCATGAGCTTGACCAGCGCGGCGATGATCTCGCTGCTCAAGTGATTCCGATGCCCCTCGACCCAGTTGACACCATCGGGAGCGAAAAGCATGCGCTTGACTTCTCCTAGGGTAAGGCGGGCTATGTTCATGGGGAGCGGTGATAGGGAACGCGACAACGCTTCGCTCACGCCATCTTCAACGATCGCGCTGCGAGCGATCGTTCCTAGGTTTATGGCCGCGAGGGCTTCGCGGGCATCGGCACGCGTTTGTTCGTCCAGGGTCCCGCCCAGGGCGAGATCGCCCTCCTTGAACTCGTTCGCTAGGACCAAGGTTAGCAGAAGCGTTTGGCGGTCCATTCAACACTCGATAAGGTTACATGGTGAACTACGCTATAGTGTTGCTAGACGGCGTGCATTAAGGAACCTTCAGAGGTTCGGGCAGCGTAGGGAGATCCCGCACATTTTTAAAACAGTTGCGTGTTTTAAACAGGGAGAAAAGCAAGAACCCATGGTTTTTGCTTTTCGACTCTTAAGAATCTCGAGGATGGGTTTTCAGAGCTTCCTTAACCGCGCGATGGACGAACTTCGTGTTCCGCTTGAAACGGTTCTTCAGCCCGCATCGCGCGGTAGCAATTTCGGTCGGCCACGGATCTCAACAGCACCGAAGTGACGTAGATCCAAGGTGGCGATTGCCTTCGCATTCAGTCGCTCGGCTACGGCGATCATCACCGCATCCACCACAAGCCAAGACGAAGTGACCGATACCTGTGATTGAGATCGCGGGCTCGCTCCAGGTCCGCCGGGATCCCCCAGTCGATCAGGTAGATCCCGTCGGCGAGATCTGCCATCAAGGCGTATGCAGCTTTGTCACCCACATGTGCGAAGATCAGATAATCGACTTCTCGGAGAACAGCCCATGGCACGACCCACGAATCCTGGTCCCGTTCAAAGAGGTTCCGCATGAACCCGTGATGCTGATCGTCCGCATCAATCAAGGCAACCAGCGCGCCGGTGTCGGCGACGATCAATCGCCGCCCTCCAGCCCGCTGAGCAGTTCTTCCGCTTTTTCGCTGAGATCTCGTCTCCCACTATGCCCGATACCCAAGCTTTTAGGTATGTGTCGTTTGCCGTGGCGCCCCGCATACTCGATGATCGCCTCGCGCACGAGCTCGGCAGCCGGGCGATGCTGCTGCCGCGCCAGCACTTCCAGCAGACGGTATTCCGCCTCAGGCAGATACAGCGTGGTTTTGGTCAATGCAGGCATAATGGCAACTGTAAATTGCGCCATATATTTGGTCAAGGGTCGAGTATGCACAGATCGCTTTCAAGCCTATTGCTGTTAACCCCACTGTCCGTCAACGCGGGGCAAGATCGGTTTCTGGGCGCGGAGCGCTTCGATGATTACGTAGACAGAGGCGCTCGGATCTTGGTCGTTGGTGCCCACCCGGACGATGAGTCGCTCGCTGGCCCGCTACTGGCGTACGCATGCATTCAAAAAGGCAATGAGTGCCACATCGCCATCTTCACGTCGGGTGGGGGCGGCATCTGTGGGCTGTTTCTGTTTCTACAGAGTTGCGAACCCGATCTGGCAACGGTTCGCATCCGCGAGATGGAAAGAGCCGCCGAACGATACGGCGCTGGCTTGGACGTGGGAAATTTTTCCAATCACGCTCCCAAGCTCAGCCACGACAAAACCAAGCGCGAGGCGATCCGTGCTGGCTGGGAACGGGAGGGCGATCCCATCGGGTGGTTACGCAATATCATCGTAAAATTCGAGCCGGATCTCCTAATCACCTTGGATCCGGAGCACGGATTCACCGGGAATGCCGAGCACCAGCTTGCCTCACTGCTGGTCAATGAGGTGCTCGATCCCAGAAAGGGAAGGGCGCCCAGCCCGAAGCGCCCCGTAGTCTTTCACGTTATCAACCGCTACACGGTGGTAAAACCGCTGCTTGGCAACGATCCCACATTGCCTACCGAACAATGGAGCTTCGGCCACCAATGCGGCAAACAAAGCTGTGTGTGCATCGCCATGGACATCGCGAGCGAACATCGTAGTCAGCTCGCGGTCTCGGCTTTGGCGTTGTTCGTGCTATTCGCGGATCGGTTCGATGTACTCCATCTGAGAAAGCTACCTGTGCGAGCGCTGGGGGATCCACCTTGATCATGGACCCACAGGAGATCGGCATCGTTACGCCTTTTGGCCGTTTTGCGGCGAAGCGCTGGGGACCGCCGCAAGGCGATCCAACGATCGCGGTGCACGGTTGGTTGGACAATTCCGCAAGTTTCGATCCCCTGGCGCCGCTTCTTCCTGAGCTCCACCTTCTTGCACTCGACCTCGCCGGACATGGTCTTTCCGATCATAGGCCGCCAGCGACGGCTTATCATCTGGTCGATCACGTGCGTGACGTGCTCGCTGTCGCGGACGCGCTCGCTTGGCAGCAGTTTGGCTTGCTGGGGCATTCTTTAGGTGCGGCCATTGCCGCCTTGGTCGCCGGGACATTTCCACAACGCATAACGCGACTGGTTCTCATCGAAGGGCTGGGCTCTCTTGCCGGCGCAGCGAGTGAACTTCCGGTAAATCTGGCCCGGGCGATAGAAGAGCAACTCGAAGGCCGAAAGGAGCCCAACCCCGTCTATGCCGCTATCGACGAGGTGGCGGCAGCGCGCCAGCGGGCAGGGGACATGAGTTTTGAGGCCGCCCGTACTCTGGTGACCCGCGCCCTCGGGCCTTGTGAGGGCGGAGTGACCTGGCGCAGCGATCCTCGCGTGAGGTTGTCATCCCCGCAGCGCTTTACCGAAGCTCAAGTGCGGGCTTTCATGTGTCGCATTAAAGCCCCAACGCTTTTGGTGTTGGGCGAGCAGGGCATGCTCGCGACGAAGTACCCTCAGATGCTACAGCGCGCATCCTGCCTGGCCGATAGCGAAGTCGCGTGGCTTCCCGGCGGACACCATTTGCACATGGACTACCCCCAGCAAGTGGCCGCTGTGATCGATGATTTTCTACTCAGACACCGCCCCGGTGATGCCTCATCCTCTAACCGCTAACCAACACTAAAAAACTTTGATTTTGTGAGCGCAAGATGACTTAGTTGCTCGGCTTGATTTCAAACCTGGAGGAACTTTCGAGATGGGGAAGGAGGGGGCGATGCGGAGATGATCTTGCCGTCCAGATGGCCGCGCCTCGAAGAGCGCGGCGCCGCCGAGGTATAAGCTTGATGCAAAGGCGATATGAGTCCCTGCAATCAAGGCTTGCTCGGTGCGAACGTCTATACTCAAAGGTAACCATTCGCGGAAACCTGCTTCCCAAAGCTGGGCTTTGGAAGCCATCAGGTGAGACCTACAAAGTCTTAGGGAACTTAGATCTATTATCAAACTTGAGCAATATATCAAGAGAGGTCCCGAAATAGTTTTTAGATTTGACGCCAAGCAAAGGTGGAGAGAACCGTGAACATGGACGCCGTAGCCGTGGTTGGTGCGATTACGGGTGTTCTAGGAGCCTGTCGGACTTAGGTTGAACACCAAAGCCATAACGTACGTGTTGAGCGCCAAAATCGAGGTTCGGGTGGTCATCAAGGCAATCGACTCCGTGAGTTGATGATGGACAGACTCTTC
>JBOIEG010001322.1:0-3183 GCA_050740915.1 Gammaproteobacteria bacterium
AGGTAGGGTGTGTCACGATCGCATTGACGGAAGTGGCTCATGCACGCTCGCTCATTGAATCCATTGCCGATCCGATCGGTTTGCACATCAAAAGTTCCGCCTTAAGTCCGACAGGCTCCTAGCACTTGATTAAACCCCTGTTTTGTGCAGGGATCAATAGAAAAGTGAGGCTCATGGGTTAAGGCAGATAACAGGGGGCTTTACAAAGGCCATAGTCTTCGCTTCTCCTCCTCGACAGGGGTATTGCCTGCTGGGGCGGTAGCGTGGCTGCCAGGGGGCATGGCGACTTGTCCGTTGGCTAGTGTCGGGTCTTGCGTTTCTTGTTGTTCCTCCGTCTTTGGTTTTCTTCCCCGTCTCTTGGGCTTGTCCGCATCGTGGGTGGAGTCTGGGAGGTGGCTGTCTGCTATCCATTCACAGCCCAGCGTTACAGCCAGACGGTAGACCTGGGCGCGGACTTTCTTGATGTCAACGTCCCCGCCGTTTCGCCTCTCTAGCTCTTTGTTGATCCTCGTTTGTATAGAGGTGAGCTCCTCTGTGGGGATGGTATCAATGTGGTCATGTTCGATCATGGATGTCTCCTGTGTGATTGAGGGGATTGTGGGTTAGGGAGTGAAAAGGGGAACTGGCGTGTCCGAATGCGGCAGGTACCAGATGGGGGAGTCAAAAAAAGGTGTCTGGTAGATGTCCTCAAGAGTAGTGCTGGTGATGCAAAAGATGGATGCCCAGCTTGGCTTTCCGAGTTCGTGCAAGGTTTGATTTATCCAGGTGCAGATAGCCTTTCTTCTGGTTTCCCGATACTCGGGTGTTTGTCCTAGCGTGACGTATGCGATCAGAACAGCCTTGGTGTTGAAAAGCTTGCTGTAGGCACCGGATTGAATAAAGGCGATTCTGGAGCGGACATGCTGTCTGAAGCGAACTTGATGCTCGGTTCCACGATCAAGCTCTAAAAGGACTGGGATAAAACGCTCATGTGCTCCATTTCTTAGTTTCTCAAACAGAATCCAGGCGTCCGGAATTACCTTGAGTCTTTCTGTTTTGCCTTGTGTGGTGATCTCGACAAGGGGTGCTGTTTTCGCAAGCTCGTAACAAATATGTATGTGGGCGATGCAATAATTGGATTGTTTCTTAGCCCAGGCTTGGGCTGCAATGAGAAAACGGCTAAGGCT
Organism: Gammaproteobacteria bacterium; assembly: GCA_050740915.1. Lineage (GTDB taxonomy): Bacteria > Pseudomonadota > Gammaproteobacteria > JBOHHR01 > JBOHHR01 > JBOHHR01. The sequence goes on from JBOIEG010001322.1 coordinate 1,167, forward strand.
GAGGTTATGATCAGCCTGACTGTAGCTAAGATAACGCAATTTATGGGGTCTGAAATACCAATCAGCAGGTAGCCCCATTTCATTTACTAAATAGTTTCTGGCTTTAACTCCCGGTGTATAAATTCTGCTACCATTTGATGTGCTGTTGGGCAGCTTGAATCTATAGAGATACTGGTTGGTCTTGAAATCCTCCCCTCCAGCAAGTTCAGATAAGAGAGCGCGCACATAGGTTAAGGAACCAGGGCTGTAAAGAAGGGTTGCGAAGTCAATGGCTGTCAGAAAGCGGTAGAAATGGGCGGCTCTGAGGATTCGTTCAGCAGCCTTTGACAAGACAAAGGGCTTTTTGAGGAAGGGTCGCGTGGGAGCGGTTTTCATTTATTTAACCGACTCCCTGTAAGGAAAGGGCTGCGTGCTGGGGTTGGCAAAGTTTGCAATCCGGCCGCTTCGCAATCTTGCAATTATTGCCGGGAACAGAACCATCAAGGTAGATGGATTTAAAGTTTCAAAACCTAAGCCGACCCATGAGAAGAGTGTCTACAGCATAAACCACTATGCCAGCGACAACTTTGAGGATGTCCGTAACAGCGGGTGCGCGCGGGCAGGGATAGGTATCATCGTTTATGGCGTTGGGGAAAAGGCAGCCAAAGCAGGCTGCCCCTGGTTCCTGGATAAAGACATAGCCGTGATCTGCTTGCCTGCTGACAGCGGTGAAGATTACCGGTATACCTTGCTTTCTGTAGAAGCAAGAAGCTGCAATCCTCGCCGGATTGTTGTCTACACCAACGATTGCCAGGCCCAGAAGATCAATTCCGCTCTCAAGTGCGTCCTGAAACCTAAGGCTATAGCCTGTAAGCACAGTCCCTAAGAAGCCCTCCCTGGCAAGGTTTCTCGCGAGGCGTTTCGCCTTGTTTTTATACAGGTCGCAAGAGTAAAAATGCTGCCTACTGAGGTTACTTGGCTCCACAAAATCATGATCAAAAATGACGAGCTGGCCAATGCCCTTACGGACGAGGGCAGAGCCGATCTCGCCACCTAAGCCCCCTGCGCCAATTTGAATAACCCTGGCGCTTGCCAGCGCTTGTTGGTTGAACCCGGGCAGCCTCTCTTGCCGATCAGTAACGTTGGGATCACCCTCATTTCTAATCTTGAGGCTCTTAGTGCGATAGGTTACAGATGACGAAAAGGTGTGTATCAATTCTCTCTACTCCTTTGCCGTATATCGTGATGGTAAAGGGGTGGTGCCCAAAGAAACGTACAAAACCTTTGACAAAGATGGCACCCACCAGCGGGTAGCCCCCAATCTCGTAGCGTTCGTGCGTTGCTAAATCGGTAGAGGAGGGTCTGGTTGCTTGATCTCCTTTCCCTGGATGGCTATGGAACAGGCCGTGGAGGTGATGTCCCCATTCATCCATCTCTATGAGTGCGTTTTGGAGGGCGTGTTGATCTGCCAGGGCGCCGGTTGCTGACTCGCTCGCAAGAGCAACCTTAACCATATTGTCAAGGGTGCGCTTGTTTGGGCTTAGCTTGATGCCAGTAACCAGATGAAGTCGCTCATGTCCATAGGGGTTACTCGTGAGGTAGGATGCACATTTGCTAAGAAACCAAGAGCCAATGATGTATTGGGAAGCGTAGGGTCCTGCCTCTTGGGAGGATGCGGGCGCGCTCTGCCCAACAAGCCGTGTTGCCTCATCAGCGAGCTGTACGAGGTCAAAAAGGGAGTCAAGATGCTCCAGGCGAAGCTCAAGATTGGAGCGCTGACCGGCTGAAAGCTCCTTAGAGATATGGCTAAGCAGTCTATCGCCAGTGTGAATAGCTTTGTGTCTATGCTTTTGAAACTCAGCGCTTGAGGGGAGTGCATAGGCTCTGTGCTCGTGGGCGCGGCTCTCCCGAAAGTGAGGTAGGATGGAAAAAATGGACGCCTTCGATAGAGTATTAGAGAAGGAGGGTGTTCAATGAATAGGTTACCGAAACAGGTTTACACGAAAGAGTTTCGTGAGAACGCGGTGAAGCTGGTTGT
>JBOIEG010001323.1:0-1550 GCA_050740915.1 Gammaproteobacteria bacterium
AACCTTCTCAAACAAGAAAAAACACTTAAGAAGGGTATCAAACAAAAACGCCTCAAAGCCGGTTGGGACGACAACTATCGTGCTAAGGTACTGTTCGGGTAGTCACTTTTAATGCTCTTACCCTGCCGAAACACGAGATCTCCAGCGCAGCAGATTTTTTCACAAGCTCTTAGTGTTGCCGCGAACGTGACGATGAACAAGCTATGGCGAAATGATCGCTCGCAGCTCACGGAGCAGTCGAGCCCAAAGCCTCGCAATAGGGAGCCGGCGGGGCCGCCCTGTGCCGCTGAGGGTCATGAAGGTAACTACTTGAGCCCCGAAGAGATCCACGCCTGGCCGCCGTACACGAGCCTGCCGGAGCCCACCCAGCGTCGCGAAGCCCTGCGCGGGCGCCTGCTGGACATCGGCTTCTGGACACCCGCGCAGATCGCGGGCAGGCGGTGGAGCATCGGCTGTGTGTCGCTCGAGATCACGCAGCGCTGTAATCTCGATCGCACCCTGTGTTATCTGTCGGAGAACTCGGAGGCGGTGAGAGATGTTCCCCTGGACGAGCTGTTTCGCCGCATCGAGATCATCTATGCGCATTATGGCGAGAACACCGATGTCCAGGTGTCGGGCGGGGACCCTACCTTGCGAGCCAAAGAAGATCTGATCCAGATCGTGCGCAGGATCACCGACAAGGGCATGCGCGCTTCGCTGTTCACCAACGGGATCCTTGCCAGCCGCACGCTGCTCTCGGATCTGTGCCGGGCGGGTTTGGTGGACGTAGCCTTCCACGTTGACCTAACCCAGCAGCGGAAGGGCTATCGGTCGGAAGCGGACCTGAACGCGCTGCTGCAGAAGTACATCGAGCGAGCGCGGGGCTTGCCGCTGTCGGTGATGTTTAGCACCACGGTGTTTGCGGGGAATTTCCACCAGCTCCCCGCGCTCGTGCGCTTCTTTCGCAGCAACGCGGACGTGGTCAGGCTGATCTCCTTTCAGTTGCAGGCCGACACCGGCCGCGGTGTGCTGCGGGAGTGTGATGTCCTCATCACCCAGGAGAGCGTAATCGAGCAAATCCATCACGGGGCGGGAACGAGGCTGCGCTTCGACACGCTCGCGGTGGGACACCCGCGCTGCAACAAATACGCGATGGCCTTCGAGATCAACGGTCAGCTCTACGACTTCCTCGACGATCCCGGCTTCATCGTGCCCTTGCTCGATCAAACGGCCGAGGTGCAGTTCGACCGCAGGAACCGGCGGGCCGCCGTGCTGTCCGCCTTGAGGGCCTCTGCCAAGGCCAAGGGACTGTGGTGGAGGGGGCGAAATGGCTCGCCAGGACCTTGTGGTTGGCCCGGCAGGACCTGTGGGCGTCCCGTGGCCGCATCAACAAGCTCTCGTTTGTAATCCATAACTTTATGGATGCCTGCAAGCTGGAACGTGAGCGTCTAGGAGCCTGTCGGACTTAGGTTGAACACCAAAGCCATAACGTGCGTGTTGAGCGCCAAAATCGAGGTTCGGGTGGTCATCAAGGCGATCGACTCCGTGAGTTGATGATGGACAGACTCTTC
>JBOIEG010001324.1:0-1058 GCA_050740915.1 Gammaproteobacteria bacterium
AATAAAGCCCTGGATGCTTCGTCTGCCATGAGGGATACCGTTGCTTCAGTTGTGTTCCCGCTATTTTACCAGCTCCCTTCTCATCATTCCCCTGTCCCAGGAGGTTTTTTCACAGCCTCTCAGAGGAGAACAATAATGGGAAGACAAGTAATCCGTCAAACGCCAAAACCCATGCCGACGCCGGCGGCAGTTTTAGCGGCAAACAAAGGCTTACCAAAGCCGTTCTTAGTGGCAGGGTCCCGAGGAACCTCTGCCAATGAAAACAGACTCCCCAGGTTTGACATCCATGGAACGTATAGGCTTGTCGATACCGATTTGGCCGCCTTTGGCGACAAGCACCTAATCATTTTCATCCCCGGTTACAATAATACAACAGCAGAAACTCTGTCATCCGCCGCATCATTCTTCGCGCTATTGCACTCCTCGCTGTTGCGTGAAAATAGAGTCGATCTTGACGACATTTCATTCGTGTTGTTTACCTGGCCGGGTGATGTTGGCACAGTCTATTTCAATGACGCGCAAGAGTACGCGCATCACTCGGGGACTGCGTTATATAGACTAATTTCTGACATTGGCCCTAGACCTAAGAATACGATCTCTGTGGTCGCTCACTCCGTAGGGGCGCATGTTGGGTTGAGAGCGTTTTCCATCCTTGGGGAGCGCAATTTTCATCAACGGCAGTTTATCCGGGTTGACAGAGCGTTACTCTTGGCGGCTGCCGTCGAGGATGATGCTTTTCATCGCCCGGAGCGCAGAGAAGAATATCATTTCCCGGAAGCAGCCTTTGGCCTGCGTCAGCTTCATATGGTGGTTTCTCGGGGCGATGAGGTATTGAGCGGGGCTTTCAGAATCAATGAAACCGATCGGGCCCTCGGATACAATGGTCCTGAAAGCATGGAGCCTTTAGTATCCCTTGCGAGACGTGTACAAGAAGTGCTAGGAGCCTGTCGGACTTAAGGCGGAACTTTTGATGTGCAAACCGATCGGATCGGCAATGGATTCAATGAGCGAGCGTGCATGAGCCACTTCCGTCAATGCGATCGTGACACACCCTACCT
>JBOIEG010001325.1:0-1564 GCA_050740915.1 Gammaproteobacteria bacterium
CCTCGGCCATCTCGAAACGGCGATGCAGGATCGCGGCTATCTCTCCGGTCAGGAGATGGGCTGGGCGTTTCGCTTGCTGCGTTCGAACAGCCTGGTCTGGCATTATGTGGTGCGTGGCTATCTCTACAGCGGCCATGGCCTACAAGGACGCCCTCGGTCAGCCCTTTGTCTATCTGCAGAACACGCTCAATTTTGCGGAGAACTTCCTGTAAATGATGTGAAAACGGCTTTTAAATTCCTTTCCCAGGAACCGTCCGGTCGGTAACATAAACTACCCCTACTCAAAGAGTAAGTAGAGTAAATAGACAGTGCGAAGCATAAGGCTGCAACCTGAGGCAAGCGAGGCTTAAGCCCATGAGCGGAACACATCGACGTGAGGGGTTGGAGCAAGAGTTCTTCTTAGTAGATGAGGCGGGCCTTCTTTCACATCGAGCCGATGAATTCCTACAGCGTTGCCGTAAGGTGGCACAAGCAGAGGGGCGCAGTCCGGAGTATTTTGCCCCTGAGTGGGTTAAGCATATGATCGAGATCAATACGCCCCCCGTCTATACGCTTGGAGAACTGGCACGCGAGTATCTAAATAATCTAAGACTGGCTTTGCGGGTGGGGCGAGAGATGCATTTGCGACTCTATCCGCTGTCTACCTACCCTTTGCATATCACACCTATGATCCGTAACAAGCAGCGGTATCATGTACAGGTACGCACGGTTGGATACGAAAGGTTTCTGCATGCCGGGCGATGCACCGGTACGCACCTGCATTTGGACCTGCCTGAGGAGACGCTGGACGCGCGTGTGGGGGTAGCCTACGACGCCCCTAAAGCGGCGCAAGAGGAACTGCTAAACACCTACAATTTGGCGACTGCGCTTGACCCGGCCATGATAGCACTCTCACGCGCATGTCCCTTTTATGAAGGACGGAGAATGAACGTCTCCGCCCACACGGTTCGTTATCGAGGCAGTGATGCCTTTGGCTGGGAGGGCGTCTATACGCATCTGCAGCCGGTTGGTGGTCTTCAGCCCTACGCGGCAAGCACTGAGGAATTAGTCGAGCTGCAATTTGCCCGCTACTATGCCTGGCTTGAGGCGATGGATCATGCCGGGGTCGAGCGCGCTCTCTTCCAAGAGGCGGGGGGGGATTTGCTGAAAGCGGCTTGGAACCGGGTACGGCTCAACGGTATTGGCACAGTAGAGATGCGCGGGATAGACAGTAACTACTCCGAGATTATCCTAGCGCTCGCGACCCTCGTCTATACTGCGGCGGGCCGGGTAACACGTGAGCATTTAACGGTAAGGCCCGCTCAGGGAGCGCGGGTCTTTGAGCTAACTCGAACCGGCCTTGTGACGCCCGACTTCAAGTATCTTGATGGCGACCTTCTCTATGCCGCCGTTACTGAAGGAGTCAAAAGCCCTGACGTAAAAGCGTACCTAGATTCGATCCTAGGAGCCTGTCGGACTTAGGGTTGAACACCAAAGCCATAACGTGCGTGTTGAGCGCCAAAATCGAGGTTCGGGTGGTCATTAAGGCGATCGACTCCGTGAGTTGATGATGGACAGACTCTTC
>JBOIEG010001326.1:0-1577 GCA_050740915.1 Gammaproteobacteria bacterium
TCTCAATGTTGTGCATCAGGCAATACAGCTTCCATTGCCCGTCCACCTTCTGCGGGCCGCGCAGGCTGAAGCGGCAGAGATGTTTATTCCCGCGCAGGTTGCCAAATACCGGCTCCACCGTTGCAAAGCGGCGCGTGATCAGGTGTCTGCCCGTATCCGAGTCGAGCCTCGTCTTCATCCGGTCGGTGAAACTCTTAAGCCCAGGGCGTTTGCCTTGAAAGAAGGCGACCTGTCGGGTCTTTGTCTTCCCCGGGGTGCGCAAACATTCGTGCCGCCGCTCACAGGGTAGGCAATCCTTTTCCGATCTGCGAAACGTGATCCCCGCAAACCCATTGAATGTGCCGTTCGAACCATTCCCGTAGAGCCGCTTTCCAGCGGGGCAGGTGCCGTGTGTGCGATCCTCCGCCAGATGAAAGTCCTGCGGTGTAAAACGCCGCACCTTGGCAGGCGCCTTGGTTTTGTTCCAGAGCAGATCAGGCTTGGCGGTGTGAATGTCCTGGTCGGCGTAACGCTCGTCCCGTTTTCGGTAGCTGTTGTCGGGGATAGTGGCTTTGACTGAGGTTTCGGCGAGTGCCTTCAGATTGGCCTCGGAATGATAGCCCGCATCGGCGGTCATCACTGTCTCTGGAGTGCGTAATGCGGCGGTGGCCTTGACGATGGGGAGCAACAGCTCTTGTTATGATCCGGTGCCGTGGGCTTGGGCCTCAACGATGATCTGGGTCTTCTCATCGACCGCTGCGACACCGGTATAACCTTGTATCACGCCCTTGCTGGTAGCCAGCTTGGCTGATCCGTTGTCGGTGCGGTTCAACAGGCGCACGGCTCCTTTGGCACCCTTGCGGTCTTCGGGGTGCTTCTCGAGCCACTCGCGTAGTTGACAGGCTTCCTGGTGCAGACGTTCCAGCCGGAGCGACTCGCGTTTGACCAGCGCGTCGTCAGTGGGGGCCGTATCGGCATTCTTCTGCTGGGCTATCATCTTTTGGGCAGCCGCTTCCATTTTGCCCCGTTGGCGTTGATAGTCTGCACGGGTACCGCTCTTTTGTTTACTGGCGTTACTGGGGAGTTTTACCCCATCAATGGCAAACATTTCACGACCCATCAAGCCTTGCCGGTCACAGACCAGCAACACCTGGGCAAATAGGCTGGCAACACCCTCCCCCCTCTCGGAGACAAAGGCGCCAGTGTGGTGAAATGCGGTTGGCTGTCTCCCGAAACCGCAATGAACAGAACGTTCTCACGGCAGGCGCTTTCTATTTTGCGAGTGCTGATGATGCCTCGGCTGTAGGCTAACAGGATGATTTTGATGAGGGCGACAGGGTCAAAGGCCGGGGCACCCTCGGCGTCGTTCTTGTAGCGGGCGTGGAATTCGGTGAGGTCGAGCTCGTGATCGACCAAGCGGCAGAGGGCGTATTCAAAACTGTCTGGAATGACCTGCTGGTCAAAATCCACCAGCAGAAGTTTCAGACCTTTGTGAATGGGTTTGTAGCGAGCCATCCCAACGACCTCCCCATGAAATTCAGTGCGTCTAATTATCTCATGGGAAATAGGGTAATGGGGGTTTTTCTACAGCCTCAACG
>JBOIEG010001327.1:0-3654 GCA_050740915.1 Gammaproteobacteria bacterium
CGAGACACGGGCATACAACGCGACGTTCATCGAGATGACCTCCGGGATCAGAAAGACGAAGCGGAGCCTCCGCGCTCAACAGCCGAAAGACTTCGAGCAACGCTTGTTCCTTCGGATCGATGCGACCCCACCACCGGCGCACCGGGGCGGCATACACTTTAACCACGTAGTCGGTGGCGGGCTGAGAGAGCAAAAGCCCCACGAACCCCAACGCGATAAAGCGTACCCAATCCTCGTTCATGCCCTGACACCCGGAGATAAGGAACGCACGGCGTAGTGCTTCGTAGCGCGTCGCCGCGATGTCGTTAACCCTTGCCCACCGACACCCCGTGGACGGTAAGCGCTCAAGCGTTTTTTTTGAGCGGAGCTCATTTAAGAGCCTCTCGAGGGTGCGCAGGTGACACGTCAAGTCGAATTGCTCCTTGAGCTGTGAACGCAGCGAGCGGGGGCTCAGTTGCGGATCGTGTTGGAGTTGTTGCTCGACGAACTGACGCACTTTTGCGGTCAGCTTCGAGGGGCCTTTCGGCCCTGGCTTCTTCACCAGTAGTCCCGCCGAACCCTCACTTAAGAAACGCTCCTGCACGTTATAAAACGTCTGACGGCTGACGCCATAGCGCTGGCAGATCCCGACCACCTCGTGGCTCTCGACGAGATGCGAGCGCACCATCTCATAGCGAACCTGGAGTTGGTCGTGCGGATCAAAAAACGCCGGGAACGCAAGGAATAAGGAGTCCTGGACCCGCTCGGGCTCGGGATGAAGTAACCCGGCTTCACGCAGGCTTTGTTGCTTGCGAGTCGGTTTCTCCCGCATAGCGGAAAGTTTATCAGTGCAGCCAGCAATTGTCTAGTTATTTATACCGTATAGTGAATTAGCCTATTTTAATTAGCCCATATTATGCCAAATGAATGCGGCAGGTAACTAAATAGCGGTAAAATCACCTAGACACAGCGGTTTAATTGCTTAGGCACTTTTGTCCTCCCATGCCTTTCGTAACTTATTATGGCGCTTGGGATAAAACTCACGAACTTGGTCTGCAGGTATCAAAACAACCACCACCACGCGCAAATGCGTGTTTGCGTTCATACCATAACCCAACAATGCAGATGTATGTTCAAATTGGCGGCCGATCCGAAACGCTGTATGAGCGTCACGGCACCGGTGGCGGCTTCAGCGCGCTTGAGTCCCGCTTGTTGGATCAGGAAGGTGGGAATGACCCGGTGGACGATCTGCAACACGGGCGCGAGCAGGTGGGGATGGGCCGCGAACAGCACGCGCAGCGGGATCGGAAATGAGAGCACCCATTGACGCACCGGCACCCGAGGAATGACGTGATCGACCAGGTGGGCGGCGGTCTCCACCATGCGCCGGGCGCCACAGCTTGGACAGAAGCCACGCCGCTTGCAACTGAAGGCCACGCGCTTTTCATGGGCGCAGTCGGCGCAGCGCAGGCGCGAGATGGCCATGGGCTAGGATGCCGCACTCCAGAAAGGCATCGAACTCCGCTTTGATGAAATCGGGTAAATCCACGCCGGTTTCAGCCTCCACCTGGGCCAGAAAGGTCCCGAGGTGTTCTTGGACCAGCTGGTAGAGGACGGTTTCTTCGGGACGCCGCCGCTCGTAGTGGACGCCTTTTCCCGCCGGCGCAAACTGGGCTGCTTGGTCCATCGTCCCTGAGCTTTTGTGTTCCCTTGAGGCCTATTGCGATTCATTGCGGCCCCTCCCGCGACGTTCGCGCGGGTTTGGATGCACGACCCTCCCCATCGCGCCCATAACCCGCTCTACCTATCGTGGGATGATAAGCTACACCATCGCCGCGCCAATCACCACAGACGCGACTCGCTGCCGAACGCATAGACAGCATGGTGCGCCGGCACTACACCATCACCGGCTCTTGGGAGCGCCCGATCGTGAAGGTGCTCGAGGACCCGAAGGTGCCGGCGAGCTAGGGGTGCTTGGGACCCATGTTGCGGGCGGCATGGATTTTCGCTATCTTTTGCTTATTGTCCCGGGCTTCACGGGGCGTAACCCGTTCATGCCATTGATCCAGCTTTGACCGGCGCACAAACGGGCAGGCGGGGTCTCGGCGCGGGGTGGGGCGATCACGTTCGTTGGCGATCGGGGCATGATTAAAACCCCCCAAATCACCGCCCTCGGGGAAAAGCAGTTCCATTACACCACCGGCCATTACCAAACCTCAAATCGAGGCCCCCTCGACGCACGGCACGTTCCAGATGACGCTCTTCGATGAGCCCTTGGCAGAGATCACAAGCCCACAAGGGCAGCGCTATATCCTGCGCCGTAATCCGCTACGGGCTCAGGAAATCGCCGCCGCACGCGCGGATAAATACCGCACCTTGTGCCACGCCGTGGCGATCGCCAATCAGACTCGTTGGGCGGACAGCGGGCTCGGCGATAGCGTGGTCATATCCGAGGTATTGAAGGACGGTCTGAATGAAGATTTTCGTTGCTGGGGGAACAGGCGCCATCGGACGACATGCCGTTCGAGCGCTCGTGCGCGCCGGACACCAGGTCACCGCGCTCGCGCGTTCGCCGGAGAAGGCCGCCGTGCTGCAGAACCAAGGCGCTGTGCCAATCACGGTGTCCATCTTCGACCGGGCGGGGCTTGCCCAGGCCGTCAAGGGGCACGAGGCTGTAGTCAATCTCGCCTCGGCCATCCCATCGACATCGAAGTTCATGGATTCGACCGCATGGGCCGCGAATGACCGCATCCGGACGGAGGGGTCGGCCACAATCGTCGATGCGGCGATCGCGGTGGGAGCCACTCGTGTGGTTCAAGAGTCTGTCAGTATGCTCTACCGTGATCGAGGCGATGCCTGGATCGACGAAGACTGGCCTACCGACGACTACCCCATGGCGCGAGCGAACCATGCCGCCGAAGCGAGCGCGAATCGTTTTGCGGCCGCCGGTGGCATCGGGGTGGTGTTGCGCTTCGGATGGTTCTACGGGCCAGGTGCTACACACAGCGAGGAGTTTTTGGCCCTCGCCCACCGTCGCATCTGCGTGATGATGGGACACCCAGATGGTTACGTGTCGTCGATCCACGTGGCCGACGGTGGCGCCGCGGTGGTAGCCGCGGTGGGGGTTCCCACGGGAACCTACAACATCGTCGATAACGAGCCGCTGACGAAGCGCGCCTATGCTGACGCGTTGGCCACCGCGACCGGGAAGCGGGCGTGGCTGCGGCTTCCCGGTCGCTTCGCGCTCCTGCTTGGTGACCGATCAACGTCGCTGACGCGGTCGCTGCGTGTCAGCAATAGCCGATTCCGGAACGCTTCCGGATGGGCACCCGTGTATCCGTCCGCTCGTGAAGGCTTCAAGGCAATGGCTACGGTTATGGCTGAGGACGGAACACGACTCGGATGAGTGACCGCGAGCCGCCCAACCTGCGCTTGCAGCGGTCGGCGCTGCGCGCCGCCGCTGAACCGCCAAGCCGTTGGGCGGCGTGGCTATCGGGGCCGGAGAGGCCACTCTGCTCGGTGTGCTGGGCGTTGGACCGCTGTCCTTGAGGTGACCAGCCATGAGTGGGTACGTGGATCCTACAGAGCAACTCGTGACCGAGATCGTTGTGAGAGACATAAGGCGCTCCGTGGACTTCTACAGTCGCCTGGGGTTCGAGATCCTCCGAGACGGCG
>JBOIEG010001328.1:0-3721 GCA_050740915.1 Gammaproteobacteria bacterium
CGCTCCTTCAGCCCCAGACGCGAGAAGAGCTCTTGAATGAGGATGAGCCCAGAGAACGAGATCAGTTGGCTGTCCTCAAAACGCAGTTGAGGAAGGCTGTGAGTCTTGCAGTGAACGTCGGCTCTGCTATACTTCATAGAAGCGGTCTCCTTCTCGGATCTTACTGTTTCGGCAAACATATTATACTGAGAAGCGTAGGCCGCTTTCCATACATTTCTGATCATAGAATCAGCCTTTTTGTCGGATGTCTAGACGTCACCCACGGTAATATCCAGCGAAAAGCTTAAAACTCCTTGAAACCCTTAATCGACGCCATTTTCTGCCACTACACAACAGAATTTATGCAACTGGAGGGTAAAGTAATCGCCGCGAGTTTCTTCTTCGAAGCGCTCCGCCGCGAGCTGACGCGGCCTTCCGATATAAGGGCGGTATCGCACTCTTCCTTGGCTTGTAGAAGATCTTCCGGCCCCATCGCGCTCGCCAATATTGGTCGGCCTCCTGGACCAGCCGTCGCTTTGGCATCCGGCGGAAAGACGCGACCTCGGCCAGCGGGATAGCGTTCATCGAGATATTCGATAATGGCGACAGACTCATAGAGCACAAAATCCTCGTCGACTATCACCAAGATCTTCTGGCGCGGGTTGAGCTTGGTAAAACTCCTCGGTCTTCAAATCTCCTCGGAGAAGGAAGCATGTTCAGATCGTAGGGAACGTGTTTGTGTTCGAGGTGCGCCACGCGCCAACCGACTGGTGAGCCGGAACCGCAAAAAAAGCGGTTCGGCAAAAATGCTTCCCCAGCACTTCGTCAGCAGAGGAACGTCGTAGCCAGCAGGCATAAGCCTTCCGTGAGAAGGACGCAGAATATCCACAGGGCTGTTGTTATACCATTATCAGAATGGCGGGCTGTTGGTGAATTCCGACGCCACCATGGGCGAGGACGCTCCGGTATCGGCGCCGCTTTACCAGATAATCCAGCATCCCCTACCGCCGAGGGTGATACTCGTAGGCTACGCGCAATCGCGCGAATGCCGAGCTTCCCTTCAAATGAAAGACGAAGAACTTCACGAGTCTTACGCATGGATAACCTCTTCTTTGCCACTGGCATCTCCCCGAAAAATCGGGGAGGATGTCACTAAACGCTCTCGTTATCCCGCGTCAGCTCCCCCTTCAGTGCCATCTCTTCGGCGCTTCTGCAAACACCTTGAAAACTGCTTGGGCGGTGCCGGAATCACCGATCGATTACCACCGGAACCGGTGATCGAATTCAGCCGGAATCAGTGATCGAAATAAATCGGAATGCGTGATCGATTGGAGCCGGAATACGCAAGATCCGAGAAAGGAGTCCCCAGCGTGTTGTTGTGTTATTCTCAGCGGTGTTAGGCCAGGGCAGTGGGGCATCGCCTGGGAGATCAGCCATCCGTCTTCTGATTGATGGCGTAGAGCAGATTGTTGGAGGTGGTGGTGAAATTGACGCTCATGATGGTGATGCAGTTTCATTAGACGGGTTCAATTTTATCTCTGACCTGCTAGCACCTGGGACACACACAGCGGTTATTCAATGGAGAAGCGTTTTCGGCGATCAGGTTTGTAACGATGAACGTTCCTTGATTGTTCTGCACAGGTAGTTCTCTTTGAAGCGGGGTTCAGGACTAAGTATAAAACGAGGGGTCAGGTGTCGAGATTACAACAGTGCGCCGAACCCTGCACCAGACCATGGAAAACTTTTAGGCTTTAGCGGTTGGTCTGGATTGGCCGCGAAGGCGTTGCGAGAGACGAGCAGCGCCTGGGCGTCAGGCCTGCAAGGCGCGTCCGAAGCGAGCGGGGCGAGCCTGCCGCTATTCCGGCCAGGGATGGCCGGCAGACGAAGCCCCGGAGGGGGCAGGACGCGCCCGGGCTTAGATCCGGCACAGCGCAGTGAGCGGCGTGCCCCTTGCTGGCCAGGGATGGCTCGCAAGGGGCGTGACGGGAGCGGGTCAATGGCGGTATTCCCACGGCGCCTGGTGTAATCCCGACTGCTGCCATATTCCCGCGTCGGCTGATCGGGCTTTCCATTCAGCCAGCCCGTAAGTCAGCGAATTACAATGACGCCAATAGACAGCGGCCTTTCCGGTCTTGACCATTTCTAGGTTTGCGTTCGCCGCATCCTTCCATACCTCGGCAACGGAACGTCTGTATTTATCCTTCTCGATGATTCTCACCGTAACTGGCCCTTTGTGGACTAGGCCACGCAAGTGATCGCCTGCTTCGCGTCCCCAAGGCGCTTGCACGAGCTCGGGGGCATCGATGCAGTGGAGCCTTATCTTGAGCTTGCGGGGTTGACCGGTATGTTGCCTACATAGGACGTGCAAGGTGTCTCCGTCGTGGACTTTAAGGACCACGCAGTTCTCCAGGGTCTCCGGGCACCAGAGCTTGAGGCCGCGCCAGACACCGCCTTGCCCGGCCAATAGGAGAGGCAAGGCTACAGCGGCCACGAGCCATGGTAGCCGGCGCCGCCGGCGTCTTAGCAAGCGGTAAATCCTGGCATTTGTAGGGCAGGCACTTCAGAGCTTCTTCGGCCACCTACTGGCCGCATGCAGTATGCGCAGCACTTCCACCCTGTCGCCCCGGACTCGGTATGGAACCAACATAGGGCGTTCCGCTAATGACGAGTTCGCGAGGCCCTTGGCCCATCTCATGGGTTAGTATACATCATACACTTTGTATGCAAGAGATGGTTTATGGTCAGCTCCACTCCCACCTCAGAGACGACAACGGTTACCCTGCGCGTGCCTCTAGCGATGAAGGAGCGCCTGGAGGCCTTGGCTAAGGCCACGGGCCGAAGTAAGTCTTTTCTGGGGATCGAGGCCCTGGAGGCCTATCTCGATGTCCAGACGTGGCAGATTGAGGAAATTCTCAAGGGGATTGAGGAAGCGGACGCTGGAGACTTCGCCAGCGACGCCGAGGTAAACGCCGTCTTCGAACGGTGGACCCGGCGTGCGGGTTAAATGGCTGCGAACCGCACTCCGTAACCTGGAAGCCGAAGCAGAATATATCGCTCAAGATAATCCCGCAGCGGCGAAGAGAACGGTGGAACGGGTGCGCGCGGCCGTGGGAGGCTCGCGAACCATCCCGCCCTGGGTCGGCCCGGGCGTGTTTCAGGCACGCAGGAGCTGATGGTGAGCGGAACCCCTTACATCGTGCCATACCGGGTCCGTGGGGAAACGGTGGAGATCCTCCGCGTCCAGCACGCCGCGAGAAAATGGCCTAAGAAGTTTTAATCGTCCGGTTCCAGATCGGTCAGCACCGTGAGCTTTCCGATGATCTCCGCGTCCGGGGCCTCGCCGCACAACTCGGTGGCGCGTGATGACCATCTCCAGTGAGCGCCCGTGATCGGCGTCATAGATGTCCGGTTCTGTCCTGGCGGGCCACCAGAAAACCATCTGGGCGCTCCTCTTCCCCCTGTTCAATAAATTTCTTTTTAGCCTCGCTCGGCAAATTTCTGCGTCTGTGTACGTGTGTGATTAATGCGCGCATTTCAAACAGAGATTTATGCACGAGCCAAACATGCCCGCTAACTAAGACAAGCTATAACTGGGATAACCTCTGCGTAATCAACACACTAAACCCTCCAGTTGCATAAATTCTGTTGTGTAGTGGCAGAAAATGGCGTCGATTAAGGGTTTCAAGGAGTTTTAAGCTTTTCGCTGGATATCACCGTGGGTGACGTCTAGAGATCCGACAAA
>JBOIEG010001329.1:0-3548 GCA_050740915.1 Gammaproteobacteria bacterium
TTTCAATATACACTGCGGTTCCTGCGCTCCGGCGGAACGCGACCTTCCTTCGCTCGCGACGGTTTTTTCACAAACTCTCAGGTGCAGCAGATTTTTTCACAAGCTCTGAGCCTGGTCGATGCGCCGGCACAACGTCTCGGTCTCCGCCGAGGGCGCGATCCCAAGGACGAGGGAGAGCATCTGTCGGCAACGGCGATAGACGCGTAATGCTTCTGCTGGGCGGCCGGCCTGAGCATAACAGCTTATCAAGCGTCGATAGACTTCCTCGGCCATGTTGTCGATCTCAAGCACCCGCTCATAGAGACTCTGAGCCTTGTCCCACACCTGGTCGGTCTCCCAGAAACCACCGAGCGCTATGAAGGTCCGCAGGAACTTGCTCCTAAGGCGATCGCGCGCCGACACGAGCCAGGGCGCGTCCGGCTCGCCTTTAAGGAGATCACCGGAATAGAGCGAGAGCAGCCTCTCGCCGAGGGATTCGATCTCTGAGCTCTTCGACCGCCGCAGCTTTGCCAGACAGTCCTCTGCCACCCGCTCGAATGCCCACACATCGGTCCACACATGCGCAGGATTCAAGCGCAACTTGCCCTCACTGAGCAGGAGTACGTCGTCCAGCGGCAGGAGCTTGCGCAGTCGCGAGTGGGTCACGTTAAACACAGCACGGGCGGCATCCCCTTCGGCGTCCGGCCAGAGTTGCTCGCCGAGCCAACCGATATCTACGTTTGTTCCCCCCGTGGCCACCAGCGCCTTGAGCAGCTCGAGCGGTTTCTTCGGTGCCTTGCCCGAGAAGGAAACCGGCCGGTCTTCGATCTCGAGCGAAAACCTCCCGAGTGCACGGATCCGCACTGGCCAGGGCCAATCCTCGATTTCGGGCGAGGGCGCCGCCAAATGTTGCGCGTGAATGATCTTCTTTACGTAGTCCCGTTCGATGCCGTGCCGGAGTGCGTAGACGCAAAGCGCGGCCGTCGTTCGGTGGAACAAATGCTCCGAGAGGGTATTCTCGAGTCCGTGCTTTACCTCTAAAGCTAAGGCCAGCCGGAGCTTGTTTTTGGCACGCTCTTTGTCCATTAGCCCGAGAGCGATCCCTGCGCTAAACATCCCATCCGCGTAGCTGCGCAGTTTGCTGGGAAAGAACAGCCTCAATACGTTGTCCAGGGCGTCTCGCGCACCAGTAAAGTCATTGGCGTGCAAGCGCATACCTGTTAGGCCAACACATCCCGCTAGTTGCGCCAGCGGATACCCGCTTTGCTCGAAAAAGGAAACGGCTCTACGCATGTGCGCTACCGCCGCAGCGAGGTCGTTTTGGCGAGCGAAGAGGAACACCATTGTCGATTGATGGAACGCCGCCTCGAAGCCGCTCGCAGGATTTCGGTGTGCCTCGGCGATCGCCAACTCGCGCTCGATGTCCGCGATCTCGCCGAAGACTTCTTCGGCCCTTGCCCAATACATCGCAATGGGTGCCTCGACGAAGCGCAGCCCGTGCTCGCGCACAATCTCCCGTGCCTTCAGAAACCACGCGCGCGCTTTTTCACGCGAACCCTTAACGTAGCGCAAGGCAAAACCAAGACGCGCGGCATACCAGGCACGATTTAACGCCGAGGCACCCGGCGCATCAAAGGCGGACTCGGTGTAGCTGACCACTTCATCGGTTAACACGAAGTCGCCGCTGTATGCACCGTAAATGAAGAGACCCCGCGCCGCCAGCAATTTGTAGTTGGGGTCCAGATCGTGGCGCAGCATATCCGCAAGCTGCCGGGCAAGCAAGGTGTGGTATGTCTTCGCGGTAGGTCTGCCGAAGCACGATCGCTGTGAACAGGCTCGCGCGCACCGCCAGCTCGGTATTCAAGGACGGTAATGCAACATCACGACGGTTCAATATCGCTTCGAGTGCTGCAATCCAAGGATCGAGACGGCGATAGTCCACCCACTCCACCATATGCGCTTCGTTGATGGCCGTGGCCGCGAGCGCTTGCCCGAGCGCGTCGTCCCCCTGTTGGAACAATGCGAATGCCGGCTCCAGATCGAGGCGCGCCTTACCCGGATCCACCCGCAAACGACACATCCCCAGCCAAAACCGTAGCCAAGGTGTCGTGTCGCGGATGGCTTCGGGCAGCGACTCGATCCACTGGTGCACCGTCTGCCACCGCCCGAGTGCGAGTAGCGCCTGCGCTTGGGTCACGATCAAACGGATCGCAGGCTCCCACGCCTGGCCCGCAATAAAGAGCGGGACGGCCTCTTCCACCTGCCCATGGGTCGCGAGCGCCCCCGCCGATGCGACCACCAGCGCTTTCCACTCGGCTTCCGTCCGGCACTGCTTCGCCTGTGCCTGAAGAAATAGGCGGAACAAGGCGTGATATTGATAGGTGAGCGTGTCACCCACCCGCCGATCGATGAACAATTGGCGTTTATGCAACTTCGCCAGCACGCTCGCCGCATCCGAACGCCCCGTGAGCGTGTTGGCTAGCTCAGCCGTGACCCGGGGCAGCATGCACGTTCGGATCAAGAAATCACGCGTACTCGCGCTCAGTTGTTCGAAGATCTCTCCGGCAAAATAGTTGAACACGGTCTCTAGCGCCTCGAGCTGCGCGACGTGGTTCACTGCACCGGTTTGCTTGAGCCGTTCCAGCATCAGGACCAGCCCCGCCGCCCAGCCGTCGGATTGCTCGTGCAGGGTCTGCAAGAGCTCTGCGTTGATCGGCTGTCTTGCGGTGGCGATGAGGCGGGTCTTGTTCATAGTCAGGCGCAGATCTTCCCAAGCGATTTGCGCGATGAGACTATTAGCCAGGTGCCGGGCGTACTCCGGCGGCGGCTCGCTACGGCTCAGCACGATCACCCGCGTGCCTGGGGCAAGCTCAGACAGGGCGCACGCGATGACCCTGTGGAAAACGGAGGGCGCCGAAACCTCTTGGTAGTTGTCGAAAACGAGGACGGCGGTATCGCCTAACCTTGCACAGAGCTCCCGAAAAAAGCGTCGGGTGAATCCTTCGATATCGAGTAAGTACTCAGGGATCAGCAACGGCATCGGTCGGCGCTTGCGTGGCGCTTTGGCTGTGGCCGCAAGCCTGAGGTAATAGAAGAAGCTCGCCGGATCACCGTCGTCACCATCGACCTGATACCAAATGCCGGAGCGTTTCCGGGCAGCGAGATAGCTCGCGAGCAGCGTGGTCTTCCCCGCACCCGGCGGGCCATGGATCCACACAATCGGCCGCTCTTGAGCCTCGTCCAGACTCTTGAACAGCCGATCTCGGAGAATGGCGTTGGATGCCTGCGGTCGGGTCAGCTTCGCAAGCTTGGGCAAGGGCCGCTTGTGCCCGGCACCGCTGTTCGCCGCGGCGTAGCTAACTTCTTTGCGAGTCTCCATTGTTTCTATACATAGCGACTTAAATAATGGCGCATAGTCGTGCCAATTGTTTATTTGGCCTCCCCCAGAGTCTGAAGCGCTCGCACACGGCATTCATGATGTCGTCGAGGGTTGGGAAGTGCCGATTGTGGGTGGCCAAACGGCGCGCAAGCTTCCAGACCCGTTCGATGGGATTGAGGTCTGGACTGTA
>JBOIEG010001330.1:0-5631 GCA_050740915.1 Gammaproteobacteria bacterium
AAGCGGTTCAAAAAAGTGGATAACGCCACCGCCCTAATCTGGAAAATCATGCGGGTCGCCGAGACCACCTTCCGTCGTCTCAATGCGGCAGACCTCCTCAAAGACGTCTACCAGGGAGCGACCTATACCGATGGAATACGAATCAAAGAGGAGTCTGTGAGGGAAGCCGCTTGAGCTATTTACACACCTATTGACGGAAGCTCCCCCTGCCGCGCCTTAGTGTCTGTGAGCATGACAGTATTTGTGCTCCGTGTGACGGTATTTTCATATGAAAATGCCGTAAATACCGTCTAGCTGTCAATGAATGGTGCTGGATGACTATGGAAGGATAATTACCGCCGGAACGTCTGGTTACACGGATCAGCGCACTTCCTTGGACGCTGCTAGAAGCGACTCTATGTAACGCGCCAGGATGTCGACCTCGATGTTCACCGATTGCCCCTCGGTGTAATCACCCAAAGTGGTCTTGTGCACGGTATGGGGGATGATCTGGACGCTGAACTCCGCGCCCTTAACGGCATGGACGGTCAGGCTGACACCATCGACACACACGCAGCCTTTACGACTGATATAGCGCCGCAATATCTCTGGTGCCTGGATCTGAAAACGGTATGTCTCGCCCTGCTCCGCGCGTTGCACCACCGAACCGATGCCGTCCACATGACCGGTCACCAGATGGCCGCCCAAGGGACTAGCCAAAGTGAGCGCCGGCTCCAGATGGACGCGGGATCCGGGAGCCAGCGCCCCTAACGTGGTCACCGCCAAGGTCTCTGGCGAGAGATCCGCGGCGAATTCGCGATCACGCTTCTCGACCACGGTGAGGCACACCCCATGCACACACAGGCTATCGCCCAGCTTCACCTGGTCTAGGGGAAGCTCACTGGCGTGCACAAGCATGCGCGTGTTGTTGCCTTGCCGTTTGACTTCGACCACCCGCCCGATTGCGGCCACGATCCCGGTGAACATGACAGCGAGTCAGCTCGTGCTAACGTGTGCGGTAATGCGCAGATCCGCACCTATTTGACGAAGGTCTTTGATCTGCAGTCTTAGACCGTCGCTCAAACGCGATATCCCCGGCAGCGAGAGCAGCGGCCGGGCTTCGCCGCCCAACAGCATAGGAGCTGTATATAATACTAGCTCATCGACCCGCTCTGCTCGAAACATCGCGCCTGCTAGTGTGGGGCCAGCCTCCAGCAGCACTTCATTGATCTCCATGTCCGAAAGACGTTTGAGTGCCTCGCCGAGATCGACGCGGCCATCGCGGGCGCTTACCATCAGCACCGCAACATTCCGATCGATGAAGGGCTGCACCCTGTGCTGAGGCTGCTTCAGAGTCACGATACACGCTTTTCCAGGTTGAGCGAGCAGCCGTGCGCTCAGTGGCGCGCGTAAGCTCGAGTCGATGATGACTCGCAAGGGTTGCCTGCCGCCCATTTCGATCTTCGGATCGCGAACGGTAAGCCAAGGATCATCGCTCAGCACGGTGACGATACCGGTCATTACGGCGGAGGCTTGCGCGCGCAGGCGCTGCACATCGGCACGCGCCGCTTCGGCCGTGATCCACTTGCTCTCACCGGAGGCGGTAGCCGTGCGCCCATCCAGGCTCCCCGCCAGCTTGCAGGTGACAAAGGGCCTACCACGTTCCATGCGCGAAAAAAAGCCCCGATTGAGATGCCGGCTTTCCTCTTCCAGTAGCCCGTATTCCACATCCACCCCACCTCGCTCTAGAGCCAGGAACCCCAGGCCTCGGATCTGAGGATTGGGATCGTGGCAGGCGCCTACTACCCGCGCGATCCCGGCGTTCAGCAGAGCCTCGGTGCAAGGCGGCGTACGCCCATGGTGGCAACAGGGCTCCAGGCTGACATAGCAAGTCGCGCCCGGCGCTCGCGGGCCCGCCATCGATAGGGCCTCGATCTCGGCGTGCGGGCCACCGGCATAACGGTGCCATCCTTCCCCCACCCGCTCTCCTTCCTTGACCAGCACGCAACCGACCCGTGGGTTAGGGTGGCTGGTGTTCAGCCCGAGCCGCGCAAGTTGGAAGGCTCTCGCCATATGTTGGAAGTCTTCCGCTGTCCAGGCCATAAATTACGCCGCGGCTCAGAGCTTGTGAAAAAATCTACTGCGCTCGGAACGGAACCTCGCGTTCCGGCGGTGCTCGGGATCCTGCGCTCCGGGGGAACGCGACTTTCCGTCGCTCGCGACGATTTTTTAACAAGCTCTCGGTGAAGTAGGCGTTAACCCGCGCCCTCATCGAGGGGGAGAAGGTCAAGCTGCACCTTGCGCACCTCCGGTGGCAGCTCTTTTTCCAGTCGCTCGATCTCTTCAAGAAATGCCCGCACGTCCTCGAAGCGCCGGTAGACCGAGGCGAAGCGCACAAAGGCCACTTGATCCAGGCCCCGCAGCTCTGCCATCACCCGCTCGCCGATCTTGCGCGAAGCCACCTCCCGCTCGCCGCGACCCCGTAATTGGCGTTCGATGTGACTTATCGCCTGTTCAATGCGTTCGGTAGGAACAGGCCGTTTCTGCAGCGCGCGCAACATGCCGGCACGCAACTTCTCTTCGCTGAACGGTTCCCGCCGGCCATCGGACTTAATGACCCGCGGCAAGGAAAGCTCCGGGGCCTCATAGCTGGTGAAGCGCTCCGAGCATCGATCGCAACGCCGCCGCCGGCGCACTTGGTAGCCGTCGCCGACAACGCGCGAGTCGATGACGCGGGTATCCGGCGCGTTACAAAACGGACAGCGCATGGCTTATGCCGCGAGCGGCTGTCCACGTCGCAGCGCCTGAGAGCTTGTGAAAAATCTGCTGCGCTCGGGATCTCGCGTTCCGCCGGTGCTCGGGATCCTCATGTATTTCAATATACACTCGGGTTGCTCGCCCCGTCCTTGAGACTCGCCCCTGCGGGGCTTGTGCGCCGTTTCGTTCCCGACGAAACGGTCCTCTGCTCCGGCGGAACGCGACCTCTCTTCGCTCGCGACGATTTTTTCACAAGCTTTGAGCTCCTGGGCGGCACGCTCAGGAGCCGTAAACCGGGAAGCGCTTGCAGAGCGCCAACACTTCTCCTTTAACGCGCTCGATAACCGACTCGTCTTTGGTGTTATCGACGATATCGCAGATCCAGCCCGCCACCTGGCGGGCTTCCGCTTGTTTAAAGCCACGAGTGGTCATGGCGGGGGTGCCGATGCGGATCCCACTGGTCACAAAGGGAGATTGGGGATCCTTGGGCACCGCGTTCTTGTTCACCGTGATGTTGGCGCGCCCCAACGCGGCGTCCACTTCCTTGCCGGTCAGCCCTTTGTCGATGAGGTTGAGCAAAAACAGATGATTGTCGGTGCCACCTGAGACGATGTTGAGCCCGCGTTCCATGCAAACCGCCGCCATGGCTTTGGCGTTATCCATCACCTGCTGCTGGTAGACCTTGAATTCGGGCTGCGTCGCCTCCTTGAAGGCTACCGCCTTGCCCGCGATGACGTGCATCAAGGGCCCGCCCTGATAGGCCGGGAACACCATGAAACTCAGCTTTTTCTCGATTTCCTCGTTCGCTTTGGCGAGGATCAAGCCCGAGCGCGGGCCACGCAGCGTCTTATGCGTGGTGGTGGTGGTGACATCGGCGATCTGCACCGGGCTGGGATAAAGCCCAGCCGCAACCAGCCCCGCCACATGGGCGATATCCGCCACCATGTACGCGCCTACCTTATCGGCAATGGCGCGAAAGCGTTGCCAGTCGACCACCCGGGAGTAGGCCGAGAATCCGGTCATGATGAGCTTGGGCTTGTGCTCGAGGGCCAGTTTCTCCGCCAGATCGTAGTCGATCTCTTCGGTTTTTGGGTTCAGGCCATATTGCACCGCTTTGAATATCCGGCCGGACACGTTAACCGGAGCCCCATGGGTGAGGTGCCCGCCCTCCGCCAGGCTCATTCCCATGATGGGGTCCCCCGGTTGGATGAGCGCCAGATACACCGCCCCATTGGCCTGCGAACCGGAGTGCGGTTGGACATTGGCGTAATCGGCACCAAACAGGGCTTTCGCACGGTCGATGGCGAGTTGCTCCACCCCATCCACGTATTCGCAGCCCCCGTAGTAGCGTTTGCCTGGATACCCCTCGGCGTACTTATTCGTCAGCACAGATCCCTGCGCCTGCAGAACCCGCGGGCTGGTATAGTTCTCGGAGGCGATCAGCTCGATATGCTCTTCCTGGCGGCGACGCTCTCCCTCCATCGCCCTCCACAGCTCGTCATCGAAACCGGCGATCTCCATGTCTTGGGTGTACATAAGCGAATCTCCGCAACTGTATAAAAGCTTAAACGGGAACTTGCACGGCCAGAACCAACCACGCTTGGAAAACAAAGGAATTTGATTCTAGCAGACGGCCCGCTTGCTTGCACGGACGGTGCAAAACGCGGCCTCCTCGGTGGCGCCGGATGCAGCACATGCAGGCGCACCCGGCACCCGGGAGATTCAACCGCGGGCGCCCGCCAGGTAACGAAACAATCGGCCCGGGAACTCGCGCGATTAAACAAAACCAAGTAGGATGTTTCGTTACAAAACTGAACAAGTGCCATAGGAGGCGTCATGGGCGGCAACAAACTTCGCTTG
Organism: Gammaproteobacteria bacterium; assembly: GCA_050740915.1. Classification (GTDB taxonomy): domain Bacteria; phylum Pseudomonadota; class Gammaproteobacteria; order JBOHHR01; family JBOHHR01; genus JBOHHR01. The sequence continues at coordinate 4,597 of JBOIEG010001330.1, forward strand.
ATCATTGCGGCTGTAATTGCGCTTTTCGCCCTTATTTCGTACTTCGGCACGAGCAGTGTGAACCCGATTACCGGCGAAAAGCAGCGCCTTTCCCTGACACCGGAGCAGGAAATCGCGATGGGACTGCAGACTGCTCCGCAGATGGCGGCCCAGTTTGGCGGCCTGTCCGACGATGCGCGGGCCAAGGCGCTGGTAAAGCAGATCGGCAACAAGCTGGTCGCGCAGAGCGTGGCAACACAATCACCCTATAAATACGATTTCCACCTGCTCGACGATTCTCGCACGGTGAACGCTTTTGCCTTGCCCGGCGGACAGGTGTTTATCACCGAAGGTTTGTTGAAGCTACTGCGGACCGAGGGTGAACTAGCCGCGGTGCTGGGCCATGAAATCGGTCACGTATTGGCTCGTCATTCCGCGGAACAACTGGCCAAGCAAGCGCTGACCCAAGGACTGGTCGGCGCGGTAGTAGTCGGGTCCGGCGACATGAGCGCCGGCCAGATCGCGCAGCAAGTCGGGGCAATGATCAACATGAAGTACGGCCGGGATGACGAACTGGAGTCTGATGCCCTCGGCATCAGACTCGTTTCCGAAGCGGGCTATGATCCGCGAGCGATGATCGGCGTCATGGAAGTGCTGGCCAGGGCGTCTCGCGGCTCGGGGCAACCGGAAATGCTGTCGACACATCCCAATCCGGAGAACCGGGCGGGAAAAATCAAGGCGGAAATCGAAAAGAAGTTTCCCAGCGGGCTTGTACGCTAGCTCTTCGGAAGACATTAGCCTGGGAGCCTGGGTACCTATCTTGTTGAGGAGAATGGGTTTGCTTCTGGCGGGAAGCCTTAGCCTCGGGGGGCGCACTAGGGAATAGGGGCGTGGCCTCAACGGAATTTACAGGCTCGCACGGCTCTTATATCTTTGGCTCCTCAGCAAAATTTGTGGGTAGTTTTCTACTTGATAGACCCCATGGAGTTAAGGGCGTCTGAGGAAAACAACGATTCTGACGCAAGTCCTACAGGCTCTGGCTGTGGATATATGGAC
>JBOIEG010001331.1:0-3371 GCA_050740915.1 Gammaproteobacteria bacterium
ACAGCCCAACAGATTTTTTGATACCCAAAATTTCGGACCTATAGAACGTAACTTTATTCCAAGTAATGAATCAGATGCATAAATACGCCTCAGATCAGTACCCACAAATTCTGCGGAGGAGGCATATTTTTCAAGGGCTCCTTTCCTCCGCCCGTGCTGCCATCACAGCGATACGCAATGGGGATGTCGGTGGGATGCCGAATGAATTGGCGCGTTTTGGGTACCACACGTTAAAGCATAGCCTCTGGACTCCGTTGATGCCCTTGCCCCAATGCTCTCGATCCGGTAGCCATGACATGGGCCGAGCTCAAACGCAATCTGTTGAAGACCCCGATCTGGCGATAGCCGATCCACAGTTTCATTTTGACACCGAGTCGTGGTTGCGCTTATACGGGCACAGGGAGCAGGCGGAAAAGCCTGATCGACAAACGCGGTGGGCTGGTGAAAAGAGTACAATTGCAATAGGTTAGTGTTGTCTGCGAAGAAATCGGTGCACAGCAATGAGTACACTGCATGCCGTAGGGCGATATAGCTACGATGACTATAAATCCTTATCCAATGCTACTGACAAGCGTTACGAACTGCTCGATGGTGATCTTCGAGTGGTACCTTCACCAACGACAACGCACCAACGAGTTCTTGGCAACCTTTTTCTCTTGCTCGCTCAGCACGTCAATGCTAACAACTTAGGGCAGGTACTATTTGCTCCTGTCGACGTGGTGTTTGGCGAAGGCGCGCGTCGCGACGTGGCTCAACCGGACATGTTGTATGTGAGTCATGCGAATAAGGGTGTTTTCACAGAGGGCGAGGTTCGTGGGGCACCGGATCTTGTAGTAGAAATATTGTCGCCGAGCACCGGTTCGTTGGACAAAGGCTATAAGAAAGTGCTCTATGGGCGGTATAAGGTTTCTGAATACTGGCTGGTGGATCCGCAATCACAAACGATCGAAATATTCGCATTAACGGATCAGGGATATCGAACCGCAGGTATGTTTAGGGGAATGACCAATTTGAGTCGGAACTGTTTCCTGCATTCAGGCCGGATCTATCGGCTGTATTTCAGTTGGGTTAGTTTCTCATCGGCACGTGCCGAATAGCTCCCGCGGCCAGCGGTGGCCAATTGGTAACACATAAGTTACCATTGCGAATGCCCGATCGAACCGTCGTTCGCGAATACCTGGACGAAGCCGGACATTCGCCCTTCGCCCGCTGGTTCGACAACCTCGATGCTGTCGCCGCTTCCAAGGTATCGACGGCGCTCTACCGCACGGAGCAAGGCAACTTCTCCAACGTCGAGGGCGTCGGCGAAGGCGTCTTCGAATACAAGATCGATTTCGGCCCTGGGTATCGGATCTATTTCGGCAGGGACGGGGAAGCTCTGGTGATTTTGTTGGGCGGCAGTAGCAAGAAGCGCCAGCAGGCGGCCATCGATGCTGCAAAGCGGGCGTGGCGTGCTTACAAACAGGCCAAGATTGGCAAGAAAGGTACACGGTGATGGCACTGACTCGCGATTTCAAGGAGACCATTCAGGCGCGCGTGGCGCGCGACCCTGCCTTTCGGGATGCGCTCTTTATCGAGGCGCTCAATGCTTATCTCTCCGGTGACACCGAGACGGGCAAGGCCATGCTGCGGGATCTCATCAACGCGACAGTTGGCTTCGAGCAGCTCGCGGCAGCCATCCAAAAGCCCAGCAAGAGCCTCCATCGCATGCTGACCCCCAAGGGTAACCCGACGACGGAAAACTTTTTCGCCATGCTGCGAATACTGCAGCAGAAAACCGGCGTGAAGATTGAGGTGAACGCGATCCACGCCGCCGGATGACGACGCCCGGTGGTCATTGTGTGAGGTAAACCCGTTTATGAGACGGTGTCTATGTCGCTACGAATAGTGTAGGGATAAATTGCACCTTATGCGTCGCATCCTATTCGCCCGAAACGCCAGATGAACTCGATCTCGCTCCAGCATGGTCACTATGCCCGCCTCATTGTTAGCGGAAAACGTGGTCTGTCCGCTCTGTCCCCTATTTTTACTCTGTGTCCCCTATTATTCCTGGCACGCTATTTCCCGTGTCTCATTCCTCACTCCACAATTACTTTGGACCAAATCCGTTGTCCTGCCCTGTATCTTCTCGCGGTTCGGTGGTACCTTTGGAAGGAGAACTAGCGACTCCAAGGCCAAGTAAAACGCTCTGTAATGCCTCCTTTTTTGCTGTTACGCGCTCCAGCTCGCGCTCGTATCTGAGTCTATCTGGATCGTTCTTATCGTTGATCCCCCTATTTTCTGATCCAATGTTTCTACTTGTGTGGCGAGTTCCGCAACCTGCTGCGTAATTGCGGACCTGGGGTCGCTGGATGTGGTTTTCTGTCCAGCTTTACTTAGGAGACTCCCAAGCCCGGAATAAAAAGAGCAAAGATGGTGATATCCGAGCACATCCCGTTTGATCTGTGAACTGGTATACACCACCCCTGCCTGTACTTGGTTAAGAGACCCGGGATTGGTTTCAGTCGTGTTTCTCCCCTGTCTTTCTGGCTCCTTCCTTCGGCATTATCAACGCGTTACTCAAATATCGCGAGTTTAACAATGACAAGGACTCTCTACGATTTTCATCTATTTCCCGGATGATCGCTTCAGCGATGTGGTTGCGGTACACCTCCTCATTCATTAGCGAGCGCGCGCCGGTTAGAAACCCTGCTGAGCCGGACAGGGCATTGGCTGCTCCTAATCCTCCCACTAAACCACCAGCGATACCTGTACCGGACGCCAGCAATCCAAGACTCATGTTCATTACGGTTCGATTGCTGTAGATATACGACTTATGAACCTCGCAAATGGCGTCTGATCTCATTATCAAATAAGCGACACATTCGTGGATCGCGTGGCGGTCTTCGTAACCTTTAAGCGAAGCTGGATTCGTAGATGGAAGCACTTTCTCACAAGCCGCTTTCGGAGGGAGTTCCTTAATTTCACCAATGGATCCGACGTTGACCTGGTTTTCACATTTATGCGGGACCAAAAAGTTGTTGTATAGATCGAACCAACGATCGAACCAATCCTCCTTGTAATCCACACAGCTTTCTGTTCGAAACAGCGGTTCCACGCGCGCGTACGCTGCGGCAGGGGTTAAAAAATGGCGATTTACGTAAGCACAACCTGCTAATTGAGTCCCCAACGCTAAGCACAAGACGCCAGTCAGTATGACCCTCTCTCTGCGCATATTGATCTCCCCCGTGGTGTTATTGGACATAAGCGGTTAGCCAACCCCATCTGTTTTGCGGATTGATTTGTTGTCAGACTGTCCTTGGGTCAATGAGAGGAGGACAGCGGTGTTGGCGAATCATCCAGAGAATCTTTCCAAAGAGAGCCGCAAGTGG
>JBOIEG010001332.1:0-2048 GCA_050740915.1 Gammaproteobacteria bacterium
TCCCCATGTCTCCAGCTGCGTGCGTTCAGCCGGCTGCAACTTGATCGCCACGCTGGTGTTCGGCATGAGCGAGACCATAGCAATCACTGGAAAGTCTGTAAAGTTATTTAAGGGACACTACACTAGAGTTAGCAGAGCGTATCGTGGAGGCAGCGCATGCCAAGTCGAAGACCTTCGGTGTGCCCATGGGAGTCGCCGTCGTGGACGAAGCAGGCCGGGTGGTGCTTCCCTCGCGTGCCGATGGCGCGAGCTTTTACACCTTTAACACGTCTATAGCCAAGGCGAAGACGGCGGTCGCCTACAAGCGCTCCACCAAAGAGCTGGTGGACCACCGCGACATCAATCCACATTTCTATGACGCCTTACCGAGCGTGATCCCGGGTGAAGTCCTGCCCACCTCGGGCGGGGTCCCAATCATCAAAGACGGGCGCGTGATCGGGGGTATCGGCATAGGTGGAGGAAATCCCGAACAAGATCATGAGTGCGCGCTCGCCGGATCCTTGGTCGTCACCCAACTGCCGTGAGGCCAGACGTCTAGTCGATGTGTATGCCGCGTCGAAGGCACAGAGTATGTATGCCGGCATCGCGAGTTTGTCGGCGACATTATCTATTTCCTGCCTCAGACCCGCGTCCCTATCGGGCCCGAAGTTTTGATACACTAAATACGGTCCACATCGGGAGGAGATACCAACCATGAAGCAACTGTTTGATACCAAGCGCACCACGCTGGAGGATTTTTCCGCTAACGGCCTCGAGCGTTGCTTGGGCGCCTTTGATCTGACCCTCCTTAGGATCGGCGCCATCATCTGTGGCCGCTTATTTGGGGTTCGTGATCTACTATTATTCCACGCGCCCCAGCAAGTTAGTCATCAGCGAACAGGCGTGAACGAAGAACGCTGCGATCTGCTGGCATGAGGATTGGTCTTTTCTGCCATCCCAACGAGAGGGTGACGGCGGCCTTGCACCGGTGTCTTGAGGAAATACATCCGGGTGCGAGCCGGATCTTCGAATTCCCCGTTCAAGGTACACCTAAGGTGGTAATCGATGAGGCCGGCGTTTACTGGGACGGGACGGATGTCACGGGGCTTGATGTGGCCTTCGTCCAAGGGATCACTTATGCGAATCCGGTGACTCCCGCAGACCTGGGAGACATCGACTGGTCGGTGTGGCGGACGGACTACCTCGGAGAGCGTCAGCGCTCGAGCTTTATCTACAGCGCCCTTTGCGAGATGGAGCGCAGGGGCGTCAAGGTGATAAATCCCCCTCCCGTGCTGATGCAAAGCTTCATGAAGGCCGATCTCCTCGAGGACTTGCGCCAGGCCAGCATTAACGTACCGCAATTGATCTGCACAAACGACCCAGAAGAGGCCCGTGCCTTCGGTCAGAGCCAGAAGGTTCTTTGGCGTCCGCTAACCGGTCGGGCCGGATGGCAACCGTTTCTTGATAGGCAGCTCGAGATCCTGATCTCGCCTGGGAAACCACCAGTGCTGCTCGCCGAGATCATCGAGGGTCCCTTGGTCCGAGCTTATGCCTTCGATGGCCATCCGCTGCTGTTTCTCGAATACCTACCCCCAGACGTTATTCCGATCGAAAGACTAGAGCTACTCCGAGCGATCGAATGTCCCCAAGTACAACCGGAACTCGAGCGCTTGGCGGCGGCCATAGGCTTGCGATGGGCGCAAGTACTGTTTGTGCTCGGCGAGGACCGCGTATGGATCTATGACGTCGATGTCAGTCCCGTATTTGAGTGGTTGCCTGAAGTCTTTCAGAACGAACTTATGTTAAGGCTTTCGGAGGGTCTTTTGGGACGGGAGCACAAAAGGGGCGCCCTACCTCCCGCCGAGTTCTGTCCGCGCCCGATGCCCTTCCTGCGAAGGATGCTTTGGGACCTCTTTTCGATGGAAGATCGAAAGTATCATAACTAGTGTAGTGTCCCTTAAATAACTTTACAGACTTTCCAGTGATTGCTATGGTCTCGCTCATGCCGAACACCAGCGTAGCGATCAAGTTGCAGCCGGCTGAACGCACGCCGCTGGAGACATGGGGAT
>JBOIEG010001333.1:0-1608 GCA_050740915.1 Gammaproteobacteria bacterium
ACCATGACCTGACGGAGAACCTCCGGGGGCGCGAGGCGAGGCATGTGGGGGGCCAAAGCCATGCCCGAGGTTATACGGCATCCTGCAGGGAAAATCCAGTTCTATCTACTAATGCACTCCAATCAACCTACTACGCCGGAACATGACGTGGTCCTGGTTATTGAGGTACTTGACTTGCCGATGCTCGACATCCGGTGCTAGTTTGCCCGGTTGTTAAAGCGCCCGGATGGCCGGAGGGTAAGCATCGTTCTTGTCCGTATTGATCTTCAACGGCGGCCAGTCCTTGCGGGTTCTCAGCGCTTTACCGAGAAGCCGTTTGGCGGCCTGGGCATTGCGTCGATCCGAAAGCATGAAATCGAGAAGTCGTCCTTGCTTATCGATCGCTCGGTAGAGGTATTCCATTTTCCCTTCACCTTGACGTAGGTTTCATCGACACGCCAGGAGGTGCTCGTGTAGCCTTGATACCAGCAGATGCGTTTCTCGAGCTCCGGGGCGTAGCGCTGGACCCAACGATACAGAGTGGTGTGATCGACTGGGATGCCACGCTCAGCCATCATCTCCTCAAGGTCTCGATAGCTGATGCCGTACTTGCAATACCAACGGACGCACTGCAAGATGATTTCGCTCGAAAAGTGGCGCCACTTGAACTCTGACATCGGCTCACTCCCCTGCAGAGAAGAGCGAGTTTATAACCACCGAGCTAAATTGCTGCAACAGCGCCTTCCAAGAACGAAAGGCGGGTGGTCGCTTGATTAATTCTTGAGCCGGACTTCTCGACTACCTCAAGGTATTGATCTGATAACTCGTCCACTTTCCGAAGAGACGTTCTCTGAGCAAACGCTGTGTACTTTAGAAGATTAAGAGCTGTTTCACACGACCAGGTATTAATCCTCTTAGTGAAGACTTTAAAAGAGGGAAGCCGCGCTTCCCCATCAAGGCCAAGGTTAATGCGATGACACTGCCTCGGCAAACAGCGCATTCCCCCACAGATGGGTCTGCATCCTTGCCCAGCAGGCTTGATTCTTTCGTGCCACCAACTGTCGCCCAGTGCTGTGCTAGTCGTGCGTGATAGATGCCGTCAACATTGCGGTCCAACACGACTTCTAGGTCGTTTAGGACTAAGCACACTTGAGCGAACTCGAGAGGATAGTCGCGCGGCGGTAGGCTTTTCATAAGTTGCTCCGCCGATCATCTCCCACACCTTGTCGGCCGAGACCTTGAGCTCGGTGTGCATGTTCAGCTTGGTCATGGACTTGATCCTCGTTTCAGCGAGGGGGTGAAGCGTAAACGAAGCCGCGCGGCAAAGCTACCCGTGCTCACAGGATGGGGTTTTGGCGTCCTCCCCCCCCCGGGGGGGATGCCGCCGGGAGCAAACTTTTGGCATGTCTCGATCCCGCTTTGAATATTCTTTGTGGTGATCGACGACACCAGGGTGTGGGCCTATCGCTATCGCGCACGTTGAGCGTGGTCAGAGAACATGTCTAGTGTAGTGTCCCTTAAATAACTTTACAGACTTTCCAGTGATTGCTATGGTCTCGCTCATGCCGAACACCAGCGTGGCGATCAAGTTGCAGCCGGCTGAACGCACGCCGCTGGAGACATGGGGAT